>JAQGOT010000563.1 GCA_028293465.1 Pedosphaera sp.
AAACGATCATCGCGTTGGCCCAAGCGGTCAGCAGCGGCGATTTGCTTTTGGAACCCGGCCACAAAGTTCAAGGGACGCTGAGAAGACTTCGCCAAATACCAGGCATCGGCGAGTGGACCGCACAGTATATTGCCATGCGCGGCCTTTCGTGGCCCGATGCTTTCCCGCATACGGATTTGGGGATCGTTAAAGCCCTGAACGAAACAAACTCAAAAAAGATTCTTGAGATGACAGAAAAATGGCGGCCTTGGAGGGCTTATGCGGCCCTTCATTTATGGTCAGCCTTGGAGAAAACATCATGACATCCTATTCAATTGTTAAAACATCACTGGGCGAGCTCGCCTTGGTCGCGAACAAAGCCGAGCTCATTGGCGTCTATTTTTTCGACTGCCGTCACGTTCCCACCGCGCTGAAAACGTGGACCCGCGACGATCAAAACGCGCTGCTCAAAAAAGCCGGAAAGGAAATCAACGAGTACCTGGACGGGAAGCGCAGCACTTTCACCTTCCCGCTTGGCTCGGCCGGAACGGATTTTCAAAAGAAGGTCTGGAAAGAAATCGCGAAGATTCCCTTTGGCAAAACCATCAGTTACAGCGATCTCGCAAAAGGAGCGGGTTCGCCGAATGCGATTCGGGCGGCGGGGACTGCCACGGGTAAAAATCCCCTCAGCATCATCGTTCCTTGCCACCGGGTGATGGGGAAAGATAAAGCCATCCGAGGCTATGCCGGCGGGCTGGAAAGAAAACGCCACCTTCTGGAGCTTGAATGTTCCGGCAAAGCCTAGCTCCGTGAAAACGGATCGGAGCCCTTGACACGCCCCTATCAGGCATGTATTATTCATATGTGAATGAAAAGATCGCATACTCCTTGATCCATGCCGCCCACAGCATTGAGGGCCACTTTGAGAAGGCGCTGGCGGCCGTGAATTTGTCAGGCCCGAAGTTTGCCGCCCTGTCCGTTCTGGTGGCACAAGACCAACCCCTCAGCTTGAGCGAGTTGGCTGAAAAGCTCACCTGCGTGCGCTCCAATGTCACCCAATTGGTGGATCGCCTGGAGGCAGACGGTTTGGTGAAACGAACCGATGATCCGTCCGACCGCCGGGGAGTGCGGGCGGAAGTGACGAAGCTCGGACGTGAGCGTCACGCTGCCGGGTCAAAGGTAGTCAACCGGGTTCACGAGGAAGTCGCAAAACAACTTTCGGCGGTTGATCAGAGCGCCTTGAAACGCGCCTTGGACACCATCCAGTAAAAAAAATTTAAATTAATGCTTTATATATGAATGATACAACACTGCATGATACAGCACTGAAACCAAAAGAAATGGAAACAAAAATGAAAAACATCCTGTTGATCCAAAGCAGTCCGAGAGGATCGGAATCCTACTCTGAAAAAGTCGCCCGATCCCTCGTCGGCGACCTTGAAGAACGCCACCCTGGCGCGAACGTCGTGGTTCGCGACCTGGCTCAGAATCCCCCGCCGCATGTCGGCCAGGCATTCGTCGGCGGGCTTTCGACCGAACCGGAGCAGCGCACGCCGGAGCAAACCGAGGCATTGGCTTTATCCGATGTGTTGATTGATGAACTGTTAGCGGCCGACATTATTGTGCTCGCGGTCCCCATGCACAACTTCGGCCCTCCCTCAACGCTAAAAGCCTGGATTGATCACGTGGTGCGCATTGGACGCACGGTTTCCTACTCGCAAAAGGGGCCTGAGGGAATGGTCAAGGGCAAGCGCGTCATCCTCGTCCTTGCGCGTGGCGGTGTCTATTCGGATGGCCCGGCCAGGCCGTTGGACTTCCAGGAGCCGTATCTCCGCGCAATTCTCGGCTTCATCGGCATCACTGACATTGATGTCGTGCCTGTGGAAGGACTCGCCATGAGCGCAATCGGTCCCGAAAAAGCGGTGGCCTCGGCGATGGCACGGTCGAGGGAGATTCTATCGCAGGTCGCCTAAAACCGCTCTCATTTTATGAAAATCACCGCTACGATTGCTCGAATTATTTTGGGTTGCGTGTTCGTCTTTTTCGGACTGAACATTTTCCTGCAATTCCTTCACATGCCGCCGCCACCCAGCGGCCCATCCGGAGACTTCGCCAAGGCGCTGTTCGTCAGCCACTACCTTTACGTGGTGGGGGCGTTGCAATTAGCCGGGGGCGTGCTCTTCCTGGCTGGACGGTTCGTTCCGCTCGGATTGATGTTGCTTGGCCCCGTCATCGTCAACATCCTGCTGTTCCACCTTCTGCTCAATCCGGCCGGGCTGCCGCTGGCCATCGTCGTTTCTGTGCTCGCTCTGATTGTCCTGTGGCAGCATCGCGCCGCTTTCGCGGGATTGGTGAAAAGCAGCGCCTGATCGTGCGAGATGGCTTCAAGCACACAACTGTTCGGACCAAAATCCCTTGGTGCACTTTCTAAAAAACATATCAAACAACAATCATACAAATTGAAGGATACAAAATGAACATTTCACATGAACCAACCCCTGCTGCACAAACGACTATCCGCCGGATTGCGCAGCGCACCCGAGGCCGGAAGCATGGCCCGGTCACACGCTTGATGAGCCCGTCAGATCTCGGCGCGTTGCTGAAGCCGTTCGTGTTTCTCGATCTGTTCGAATACGAGGGGCCTCCCTTCGAAGCGGGACTTCATCCCCATTCAGGCATCGCCACCCTGAGCTACGTAACGGAAGGCTCGGTCAACTATATCGCCCCGGATAATGTCAAGGGCGTCCTGCCTGCCGGCGGCGTCGAATGGATGCGGGCCGGACGCGGCATGTGGCATGGTGGCGGAATCGGCGCAGGCCGGACGCGTGGCTTCCAACTCTGGATCGCCTTGCCGCCGGAACTTGAATTGGGGCCGGCCATAAGCCTCTACCAACCTCCCGAAGAAGTGCGGATCGACGGCCCGGCGCGCGTCCTCCTCGGCAGCTACGGCTCCGCATCGAGCGCGATCGAATCCCCGTCACCGATCAATTACCTTGCTGTGCGCCTGAAAGCCGGGGAGCGGTGGCGCTACGAACCACCGGCGGGTCACACTGTACTGTGGGCCGCCATCTCATCAGGCGCTGTGTCGGTTCCGGACGCGCTGCGGCAGGGCGATTTGGCGGCTTTCGAGGCATCGAACGAAGCGGTCGAATTCGAGGCGCTGTCCGATGCTGAATTCATGCTCGGCTCGGCCGTTCCGCACGACCATGAACTCGTGCTCGGCAACCCCTCGGTACACACAAGCCCTGACGCATTGCGCGAGGGCGAGGCCCAAATCTCGGCGATCCGCAAGCGCCTGGTTCAAGAACGCCGACTTTGAGCATTCGTTATTTCTGCGTTCGTGAAGGATGGAAGCCCATGCCTTCTTCGACGCCAACGTGGTTCATCACCGGAGCCTGCCGATGATCCCG
>JAQGOT010000564.1 GCA_028293465.1 Pedosphaera sp.
GGAAAAGCACGTGGACCTGGCCGCGCGACACAACCAACTAATTCTTGTCCACACTCCGCATCTCGAGGACAAGCTCAAAGGCACCCGGCTCATTGTGGACCTGATCAAGAGCGACAAACGCATCCAACCCGGTCGCGTCATCATCGACCACGTGGAAGAACACACGGTTCAGCTGGTGTTGGACGCCGGCATGTGGGCGGGCATGACGCTTTACCCCGAGTCCAAATGCTCCCCTGCCCGTGCGATCGACATGGTCGAAATGTACGGGAGTGAACAGATTTGGATGAACTGCGCCTGTGATTGGGGAGTCAGTGATCCACTGGCGTACCCAAGACCGCGCTCGAGATGCGCAAACGCGGATACCGGGCCGAGGCAATCGATAAACTCATCTACCAGAATCCTCACAAATTTCTGAGCCAATGCCCGAAGTTTGTATTGCCCGAGCCTTGACGCAAGCTACTGGTGCAGGCTGCCAAAAGCCTTTTGGAGCAAGTCCGTAGTACGGGCAACCGGGTTCTGGCGAATTTGCTTTTCCTCCGCCGCCACCATCTTGAACAAGCCGTCCATCGCTTTGGCGGTTACATAACCATCAATATCCATCGCATCCTGGTTTAGCATGGAACCAGCGAAGGCGCCGCCCAAAGCCCCGAACGTCTTCGTAACACTCGCCTTTTCCATCAGTTGCTTGTAAGCCGCCGTCACGCCGGTCTGCTCCGTCGCTTTTTTGACCACGGGATAAAACTTTGCATAAAGGTTGGTTTGCGTGGTCTTTTGAAAATAACGGGTGGCCGAATCATTGGTCCCCGCCAAAATGCTCCTCGCATCCTCGATTTTCATCTGCTGCAACGCCTCGGCAAAAACACTTCCCGTCGCTGGCACAACCTGTTCCGCAGCGCGATTCATCGTGTCAACGAAATCATCCGCCATTTTGTCCTGCTTCAACGCCCGCAAGGTTTTCTCCACCTTGTGCAGTTTCTCCGGCATCGGAATTTTGACATCCAGGTTGGTCAGGAACCCGCCATCATGCCCCAACTGGCCAACCGCATGCTGCAATCCCTTGCCCAAGGCCTCCTTCAGGGCCTGAACCATTTGATCCTGGGAAAGCCCCGCCAAACCGGTGTTGCTGGCCGACTCAGCGGCCGCCTCGTTTTTCGAAAAACCCAACGAGTCCGGCAAACCGGCACGGCTCGGGGAGGAGAACACCAGAAATTGGGCGGCGGCGATGAAAGCCAGAAGGCGAGTTAGGCGCATGGGGTTTGTGCTAATTCGGTCATTGAAAAGCGAGCTAATTCTAGCGCATCAGTGCCCCGCTGGCAAATCTCCCTTTGCGGGTCGCGCCAAATCAGACCTGGTTCTTCAGCAGGCTCTCCGCCGATTTCCTGACCATGTCGGCCAACTCGGGCGGCTTGATGACGACTGCGTTCCCACCCCAACTCAGCACCCAGCGTTCAATTTCCGGCAGGCTTGAAAGCTTCAACTGGAGTTCGACTCCCCCGTCCTTCCGTTCGGACAACTGCTGGGAGTCATGCCACCGTTTTTCGCGGATGTAATCAGCAACCGATTCGTTGAAGCGAATGACCACCTCGAACTGTCCTTGGGCGGAATGCACGCCGAAGCTGTCCCGCAACCGTTTTTCCAATGAAAATTTCTGCGGCCGCGGGAAGGTTTTGCCGGTGGGCCGGATGGCCTTGATGCGCACCGGCACGAAGGTGCGGATGTCCTTCCGGAGATGATCGAAAGCGAACAGGAACCATTCCCCGTTGATGTTGCCCAGATGATATGGGTCAACCACCCGCAGCTCGGGTTGGCGCTGCCCCGGCTTGCGGTACGTGATTTCGAGTTGCTGCCGTTGTGCAGTCGCCTTACCCAAAGCCTCGAAAATTTCCAGGTTCAGGATCGGCTCAGCCCGGGTGCGAAAAGAAATGGTCTGCTCCCAATCCGCCAGGTTCAACGAGATGGTGTCGGGTAGGGATTGTTCCATCTTCCGGATCGCGCTCAGCAGCGGTTTCTCAAAGTTGGTGCCCCGATACTGCTGCAACGCCTTTTCGGCCACGATCAGGGCGAACAATTCCCCCTCCGTGACCTGCATCGTGGGAAACGAACTGACCTCCTCCGTGTAGTAATAGCCGAAGCGGCTGCCGTTGTATTCCAACGGCAACAACAGGCGATCACGCATAAACTCCAAATCGCGATGGATCGATTTGGTGCTGACCTCCATTTCCCGCGCCAGCTTCGCCGCGTTGGGAAATTTGCCGGACTGGATCGCCTGATGGATTTTGACCATCCGCTCCAGCGGGGCGCGCGAGAGCGGTAACGGTGGCGGTTCTTTGGCCCGATCGTGATTTTTCATCGGCGGCTTGGCCGGCTGCGCAGACGGTCATGATCACCGTCTCGTGGTTTACCCTGCTCGGCGCAACCAGATCACCGGCGCTGGGCCGGTGTTGGCGGCCCGCTTTAAATCAGCTTGGAAAGAAGTTCGTCGTTGGTCTTGTGCTTCTTGAGCGCGGCGAGCAACGTCTCCATGGCTTCAACCGGATTGAGATCAACCATGGTCCGGCGCAACTTACGCACCGCTTCAATCTGCTTCGCCGAGAAAAGTTTCTCCTCCTTGCGGGTGCCGCTCTTCGGAATATCAATCGCCGGGAACAAACGCCGGTCGGAGAGCTTGCGATCCAGGATCAATTCCATGTTGCCGGTGCCTTTGAACTCCTGGAAGATCAGCTCATCCATGCGGGATCCGGTATCCACCAGTGCGGTGGCCAGAATGGTCAACGAACCACCTTCTTCAATCTTCCGGGCGGAGGCGAACATCTTGCGCGGAATTTCCAAAGCACGGGCATCCACACCACCGGTCATGGTCCGGCCGCTGCCGCCATGCACGCTGTTGTATGCGCGGGCCACACGGGTGATGGAGTCGAGCAACACGAAAACGTCCTTGCCGGATTCAACCATGCGGCGGCAGCGCTCAATCATAAAGCGCGAGAGTCGAACATGGGTTTCCAAATCTTGGTCGTTCGAGGAGGCCACCACTTCGGCCTTCACGGACCGTTGAAAATCAGTGACTTCCTCAGGGCGTTCGTCGATCAGCAGCACCAGCACATGAACCTCAGGATGGTTGGCCGCGACGGCATTGGCGATTTGCTTGAGGATGGTGGTCTTACCCGTGCGCGGGGGTGCAACGATCAACCCGCGGGTTCCCTTGCCGATGGGGGTGACAAGGTCAATAATCCGGGTTTCCAACAAGTCCGGAGCGGTTTCCAGGTTAAATTTTTCCACCGGGTCAATGGTGGTCAAATTCTCAAACCGGACCGACTTCGTATATTCCGTGAACGGCATCTCGTTGACCGAGTCCACCGTCTTGAGTTGCGGGCTGTTGCCCCGGTGCGGCGGCTGGGTCGGCCCGGCCACTAAACACCCTTCCCGCAGGAAGTTACGCTTGATGGTATCCGGCGTGACGAAGATGTCAGTCGGTTTCGGATGAAAATGGTTTTGCGCGGTGCGCAAAAAACCGAACCCCTTTTCGGAAATTTCCAGGTAGCCGGAACCGGAATCCGTCGTGGTATTTGACGCTGTACTCATACTTTATTGTGCTTGCTGAAGGGTCTAGAAACTATCCCCGAAAACTTTAGAATTAAGAATTTTTGGGAAACTATATTGCGCCGAAGAGTGATTAAAACCGCTTTACCGTGCGCAATCAGTCAGACCTACTGATTATCAATACGATGAAAACTCCTACAGCGCAACAAATATTTTGCGAAACCCCGTAGGAGTCAAATTAATTCCACCTCGCCCAGCCAGATTCCCGAAATCTGGGATTACCCGCCGACCTCAGCCTTGGCTTCCGCCGCCAAGGGAGTACTCAGGTAACGCTCACCCGTCGAACAGGCGATCGTAACGATCACTTTTCCCTTGTTCGCCGGACGCTTGGCCAATTCGATGGCCGCCACCACATTGGCCCCGGTGGAAATCCCTACCAATATCCCTTCTTCCTTGGCCAGCCGCCGCGCCATTGCGAACGCCTCATCGTTGGTGACCTGGATACATTCGGTAATTTGCACATTCCCTTTGCTGTCCTTGAGGTGGAGGTTCTTGGGAATGAATCCAGCTCCGGTGCCTTGAATTTTATGGGGACCAGGCTTTAATGGCTCGCCCGCCAGGGTCTGGGAAATAACGGGAGAATCCTTGGGCTCGACCGCGATGGCTTGGAAGGAGGGTTTGCGTGGTTTGATCACTTCGACGCAACCGGTGATGGTGCCGCCTGTTCCCACCGCCGAGACCAACATATCAACCTTGCCATCAGTATCGCTCCAGATTTCCTCGGCGGTCGTCTTCTTGTGGATTTCCGGATTCGCAGGATTGTCAAATTGTTGCGGGATCCAAGCGTTCGGGGTTTCCTTGGCTAATTGTTCGGCGCGGGCAATGGCGCCTTTCATCCCCTCCGTGCCGGGGGTGAGCACCAGTTTGGCGCCCAACATGGCCAGCAAAGTGCGCCGTTCCAGCGACATCGTTTCGGGCATCGTGAGGATGATTTTGTAGCCCTTGGCGGCGGCCACAAAGGCCAGCGCGATCCCAGTGTTGCCGCTGGTGGGTTCGATGATGACGGTATCGTGATTCAAGATCCCCCGCTTCTCGGCATCTTCGATCATCGCCATTCCAATGCGGTCCTTGACGCTGCCAAGGGGATTGAAGAATTCGCACTTTAAGAGGATGGTGGCATCCAAGCCAGCCGTGACTTTGTTCAGTTTGACCAACGGCGTACGGCCCACGGTTTCGACGATGTTATTGTATATGTGTCCCATAAAAAATGCCTGTTAGCTAAAGATGACTGACCCGAACCCAGCATGAATGTTCGATAATTTTGGCGAAACGCAAGCCGACGGCAAGGATTTTCTCACACCTACTTCCGAAACGTGCCCTCGGGATTTCTGATTTCGGGAACCAATCCGGCCTCAAGTTCCTCCCTCCTGACCCTGGATCAGATTCGCAGCGGACCCACAAATCGGAATCGAACGTGGCAAATCCCGTGGAAAATTCGCGGTGAATAAGTCCGGTCTGGAACACTGCCAAATTGCCGGCACGCCACCATCCCACCACTCAGAACACTGTTTTGGGTCACAAAAAAACCGCCCCGTGGGGCGGTTTACAGAAAAGCGATTCCCCGATCAAGCCTGCTTGGCCTTGGGTTTGCTCGCGGGAGCTTCTTTTTTGCGTTTCAAGTAAGCCGTCCGGCGTTTCCGCTTTTCCATTTTGTTATATTGTTTACCCATAAAGAATCTTTACATTACCGACACACTTCGGTTGTTTAATCAACTATGATGATTAATTTTGTCCGTTTCAATATCTATTTGGCGGTCGCCATAGGACTGGTTTGCGCCACCGGTTGCGCCAGTTCCAAGCCCGATAAAGAAAAAGAGGCCACTTCCATCCAACTCCACCTCGAAGCCAATCAGGACGGGACCGAACGCAACACCCCCGTCCCGATCTACCGGGCCAAGCCGGTGTATGTCAATGTGGAGAAGGCCGCGTTTCTGGACGAGGGCTATATTGAGGCGGCTCGGGTGGTGGATCAACTCGGTGGCTTCAGCATCGAACTCAAGTTTAATTGGCAGGGCATCAGAATTCTCGACGGGGTAACCACCGATAACAGCAACCGGCGCATCGCCATCTTCACCAAATTCGGCAAAGATCCCCGCTGGCTGGGGGCCCCGATTGTCCGGCGCCGCATTTCCGACGGCGTGCTCAGCTTCACCCCCGACGCCACGCGGGAAGAGGCTGAGCGTATCGTGCGCGGTTTGAACAACCTCGCCGTGGAAATGAAAAAAAGGGAAAAGCTATGAACCGCCTCCCATTCAAGCTTGCACGCAGCCTCGCCACGCTGTCGATGCTGTTTGCCGCGTGGACATCACCAGCGGAGACTTTTCAATTGCCCACCGCCAATCGTGCGCTGTTCGAAAAAGGTGGCGAGGAGCGCTTTTTCGTCGGCACCGTTGGTAAACCTTGGACCAGCGGCACCTTCGGTTGCGTCCGGTCCGATGGCTGGCAGATTCACGAAGGGCTCGACATCCGCTGCCTGCAACGGAACAAACGCGGTGAACCGATTGACCCGGTGATGGCCACCGCGGATGGCACGGTGGCATACATCAACACCCGGCCCTCCCTTTCAAATTATGGCAATTACGTCATCCTGCGACACCAAATCGAGGGATTGGATATCTACTCACTCTATGCGCACTTACAGAGCGTCACCGACGGTTTGAAGGTGGGCCAGTCGGTCCGGGCGGGCGAACAGATCGGGATCTTGGGACGCACGGCCAACACCCACGAGGGAATTTCGAAGGAGCGCGCGCATGTGCATTTTGAATTGAATCTGTTGGTGAACGATCATTTCGCCGAGTGGTTCAAAAAGAACTCTCCCGGCCAGCGGAACGACCATGGCAATTGGAATGGCCAGAACCTGAACGGCCTCGATCCGCGCCTGATTTTGCTGGAGCAGCAGAGGCTCGGCAATAAATTCAGCCTCGTAAATTATATCAGCTCGGAAACCGAGCTTTGTCGCGTGTTCGTGCGAGATACCAACTTTCAATGGCTGAAGCGCTATCCCCTGTTGGTGAAGTCCAATCCCACCACGGAAAAAGAAGGTGTGGCCGGCTATGAAATCGCCTTGGATTACAACGGCGTGGCCATCGAACTGATCCCGCGGTCCGCTTCGGAGATCAAAGGCAAAGGCAAGTTCGTCCTTCGCTCGGTGAACGAAACCGAGCAGAAGAAAAATCCCGGACGGCGTTTGGTGACCCAGAAGAGCGGCCGCTGGGAACTCACCAGCCACGGGCTGAACCTTCTGGAACTGCTTACTTACTGACCCGCCCCGGGCCAAGCCCCGGCTCAGCACGCAGCCGCCCGCTCGTCAAAAATCATTGGCGGTTTCCAGAATCTCGGCTAGTATTGCGATTGTTCACGAACGATCCGAGTGGTCATGAAGAAACCCCGCTGCTGCCATCGCGGAACACTCCCTGCCGGGTGCCAGGCAGCCTTTACGTTGATCGAGTTGCTGGTGGTCATCGCCATCATTGCCATCCTCGCTTCCCTCCTCCTGCCCGCACTGACACGCGCCAAGTCCCAGGCCCTCAGCGTGGCCTGCCTGAACAATGTCAAACAACTGGAGGTTTGTTGGCATCTCTACGCGCTGGATTACAACGATATCCTGCCACCCAACAACTTTGTTTATGATATCCTCTCGAACACGCCAATCGATGAAGGGGGTTCCTGGTGCACGAACCTCGCTCCG
>JAQGOT010000596.1 GCA_028293465.1 Pedosphaera sp.
AGGGATTGTTGGACATAGACATCCGCCGCGCCGGGGATTTTGGCGATGCGTTCGCGCAGTTCGTGGGCGATGGCGAAGTTCGCGTCGCGATTGTAGCCAGCGACCTTGATATTGATGGGTGCCGGCAGGCCAAAGTTGAGGATCTGGCTGACGATGTCCGCAGGTTGGAAGAAGAACGTCAACTCGGGGAACTTGGTGTGCAGGCTCTGGCGCAACTCCGCGACGTATTCCGGGGTGGTGCAGCGGCGGTCATGCTTGAGTGAGACGAGGATTTCGCCGTCATGGGAGCCGATGGTGGCGTTGTCTCCGAACGCCAGGCTGTATTTCTCGGAGACGACCCCGAAGTTATCGAGAATCAGGCCGATGTTCTCGGAGCCGACCGTGTGGCGGATTTCATCCTCCACGGCGCTGAACACCTGCTCCGTTTTTTCGATGCGCGTGCCGGTGGCCGCGCGGACGTGGAGCCGGAACTGCCCCGCATCCACGCTGGGGAAGAAGTCCTGACCGACCCAGGGCAACGCGACAAAGGCGGCGCCGAGCAGCAGCAGAAACAGCACGAAGACCACGCCGCGATTCACGAGCGCCCAGCGGAGCAGTTGCAGGTAGCGGGTGCGCAACGATTCAAACCCCCGGACAAAACCTTGCTGGAAGCGGACAAACCAATTGGTTGAAACTTTCGATGATTGCTCGTGAGTCTCACCGCGAAGGATGAACTTGACCAACACGGGCACCAAGGTGCGGGAGAGGACGTAGCTGGAGAGAATCGCGAACACCACCGCCAGCGCCAGCGGGGTGAACAGGAACTTGGCCGGGCCGACGAGGAAGACGACGGGGACGAACACAATGCTGATGGCGAGCGCGGAGACCAAGGCGGGAACCGCAATTTCACGGGAGCCTTCCAGGATGGCGGCGCGCAGCTTCTGGCCCAGCTCGGAATGACGATGAATATTCTCGATCGTAATGGTGGCCTCGTCCACGAGCACCCCAATGGCCAGCGCTAGGCCGCCGAGCGTCATCACGTTGAGGGAATAGCCCATCAAGCTTAGGAGGCTCATGGAGGAGAGCACGCTGAGCGGGATGGAGACGGCGACGATGAGCGTGCTGCGCCAACTGCCGAGAAAGAGCAAAATGAAAGTGGCCGTCAGCAGGGCGGCGATGATTCCTTCCTTGACCACGCCATCGAGGGCGGCCTGGACGAAGAGCGATTGATCGAACAAGAGATCAATCTTCAAACCCTTGGGCGCGGCGGCCTGCATCTCAGGGAGTTTGGCCTTGACCGCGTTGATGATGTCGAGGGTTGAACTGTGGCCGTTCTTGATGATCTGGAGGAGCACCGCCCGTTTGCCGTTGGCGCGCACGATGTTCGGCTGAACTTCGAAGCCGTCGTGCACATGGGCGACATCCCGAATGTAGGTGACCACGCCCTTTTCAACCTTGATGGGGATGTCGTTCAACGTATCCAAAACATGGGGTGAGTTGTTCATCCGCACCGCGTATTGGGTGTCGCCGATTTTGGCGGTGCCGCTGGGGAGAGTCAGGTTTTGCGCGTTGAGGGCGTCATTCACATCGCGGGCGCTGAGTCCGCGGCCTTGGAGCTTCGCCGGGTCGAGATCGACCATGATCTGGCGCACTTTGCCGCCGAAAGGGGCGGGCAACGTCAGGCCGTTGATGGTGGCCAGTTGCTGGCGGATGCGGAAAATGCCATAGGTGTAGAGCTCAGCCTCGCTCAGCGTGTCCGAGCTGAGGGACATCTGAATGATCGGCACGCTGTCGGCTGCGAAACGGAGGATGATCGGCGGCTGCACACCGGGCGGCATGCGGCGCAGGATGGCCTGCGAGATCGCCGTGGCCTGGACCAGGCCACGCTCGATGTTCGCGCCGGGTTGGAAATAGATCTTGATGATGCCGACGCCATCGAGGGTCTGCGACTCCATGCGTTGGATGTCGTTGACGTTGGCGGAGAGCGAATATTCCGAGTAAACCGTGATCTGTTTCTCGAACTCCTCCGCGCTGAGTCCGTTGTAGGTCCAGATGACGCTGAGGACGGGAATGTTGATTTCCGGAAAGATGTCCTTTGGAGACTGCTTGAAGGAAGCAGCGCCCGCGATGAGGATGGCGAGCGCCAACACGGCGAAAGTGTAGGGGCGGCGAAGGGCGAGTCTGACGATCCACATAAGTTTTTAGGGTTGTTGGGCTGATTGGTGCGGGGTCGGCTCAGGCGGCGTGTGCCAGCGCAGGTTGCCGAAAAATCGCCTGCTGATGGCGCGACCATTTGCGCAAGCTCTGGACTTTCTCCTCGGCAAGCGTGGGGAGGACGAGCTGAGGGACAACGGTGAGCGAAGCCAAGGCTTGGGCTTCATCCACTGCCTGGCGCACGAGGTTCGACTGGAGATCGGAGAATTCCGCCGACAACCGGCGCACCAATTGGTGCTTGAGCGACTCCAATTTTGAGCGGCGGGCGGCGGCGACCCTTTGCAGGCTCAGGTCGGTGTAAGTGACAACTTCGGTGGCTGCGGAGGTGAGGGTATTTTGATCTTTCATAATTGTATTTGCGTTAAGAGTTAACTGACCGGTCAATTCGTTTTTGAGCATAGCTCAGGCGTCGTTTTATCGTTTAGATAAGGAGGTTGTCTAGGCGAGGACGGGCTTGGCACCAAGGAGCGTCATTACGGTAGGTTCAAGGTCCTTGAGTAGCTCCAAATTGTTTTGAACTTTGGCTTCCACCATCATCCCCAAGACCATCGACCAGACTCGTTGGGCCGTTAGAATGGGATCCTTGGCAGTGATAAGATCCGCCCGGATGGCGTCCGCGATGGTGCATTCCAGGTATTTTCTGCCACGGTCGTTCAACTCATCGCTCTTGGCGCGAATTTTTTCGTCTTGCGTGGCGACTTCCGCGCCGAGGCTGACATACGGGCAACCGCAGACATGGCCGTATTGCTCGGCCTTTTCCTTCTGAACCTCGTACATGAACTCGCACCACTGGTGGATGCGTTCCAAGGGCGGCGTTTGGGGGGAAAAGAGGCGGTCCAGAATGGGCTGCTTCTCTTTCCA
>JAQGOT010000597.1 GCA_028293465.1 Pedosphaera sp.
GACCCGGTCGCCAATGTAAACGCGGGCGCGCTCGTGGCTGTGCGGGGTGGTTTTGGCATGCGCCTCGATATAAGCCTTGAGCTTTTTCAAAGCGTCCCAGGCATATTCGCAACCTTCAAAAAGGGCGGCGTGCTCGGTTTGGCTCAAATCAAATAAATCACCCGGCTTGAACATGTAATTAAAGTAATGGAAAGCCGCCCGCCCGCAATCTCAAAGCGGGGACTGTAAAGGAAGAAATCGAGCGACGGCACTTCCGGCTAATAGCCTGCGAGCTGTCTCAAGGTCAGCTCGTCAAAGCATTTCCAGCGGACGCGGACCCGAAGGTGGCAGGAACAGCTTGTCGAGTTCGGCAAGTTGCGACTTGGTGAGGCGATGCTCCAACGCGCCCAGATCTTCCTGCAACCGGTCGCGGTGACCGGTCTTGGGAATGGCGATGACATCGTCCTTGGCGAGGAGCCACGCCAGCGCAACCTGCGCGGGAGTCATGCCGTGATGGCGTGCGAAGCCAACGAGCTTTGGATTGTGGACCAGTTCGCCACGCCCGAAGGGTGAGTAGGCCATGACGGGAATGCCGTGCTTGCGGAGCCACGGCAACAAGTCCCACTCGATGCCGCGGTGCGCGAGATTGTAGAGCACTTGATTGGTCGCCACATCCGGGCCGCCGGGGACCGACCACAGCTCCTGCATGTCGGCGAGATCCAAATTGCTGACACCGTAATAGCGTATCTTGCCTTCCTCCTGGAGCTCCGTGAAGGCTTCCATGGTTTCGGCGAGCGGCACGTTGCCGCGCCAATGCAACAGATAAAGGTCAATCTGGTCCGTGCCGAGGCGGCGCAGACTGCGCTCGCAGGCGCCGGGCATGCGCAGGCGCGAAGCGTTCTGCGGAAGGACTTTGGTGACCAGAAACACCTCCTCGCGCCGGCCCGCAATCGCCTCACCGACAAGCTCCTCGGCCAGGCCATCGCCATACATCTCGGCGGTATCGATCAACGTGGCACCCGCATCGAGCGCCATCTGGAGCGTGGCCAGCTCCTCTGCGCGGTCTGCGGGGCGCTCCCCCAGGTACCAGGTTCCCAAGCCGAAGGCCGGAACCCGCTCACCGGACGGCAAGCGGACGGTTTTCATGCTGACGGTCTTCATAAGCTGAACTTGCGATGTTTCCGCGGTCTGTGGACGGTGGTTGAGCGGCCGTCTGCTTTTGGTTGGCCGCCAAGTATTGGTGAATGAATTGCACGGCCATGGAGCCTTCGCCCACGGCTGAGGCCACGCGTTTGATGGAGCCCAACCGCACGTCTCCGGCGGCAAAAACGCCCGGCACCGTGGTTTCCAACAAAAAGGGCGGGCGTTGCAGGGACCATGCGCCTGATTCCGCAGCCAGCGGACCGGTCTGGACAAATCCCTTGCCATCCACCTTGATGGCCGGGGGCAGCCAGTTGCTGTGCGGCACCGCGCCGATGAAGACAAATACGGCGGGACACTCGATGGTTTCAGATTGGCCGGTTTGGTTGTTGGTCAACTCCACCGCGGTGAGCGACTTGTCGCCATACAACTTCGTGACCTCGGTGTGGCACCGCACTTCGACGTTCGGCGTTTGCTCGATGCGCCGCACCAGATAATACGACATGTCCTTGCCGAGATCGCCGCCCCGGATGACCAGAAATACCTTCGCGGCCTGTTCGGACATGTACACCGCAGCCTGGCCCGCTGAATTGCCGCCGCCGACAACCACCGCCTGAACGCGACGGCATAACGGGGCTTCGACCGCGGTGGCGGCATAGTAGATGCCGGCACCTTCGAATCGCTCGACGTCTTCCAAGGGGAGCTTGCGGTAGGTGGCACCGGAGGAAATGAGCACACACTTCGTCGAGATTTCCCCGCCGCGGCTCAAGTGGAGCGTGTGGTAGCCACCTTCGCTTCCCAGCCCCGTCACTTCGTCAGCGGTGGAGCTTGCGGCGCCAAATTTTTCGGCCTGAACCACCGCCCGGCCGGCCAGATCGCTCCCTGAAAGTCCGGTGGGAAACCCCATGTAGTTCTCGATTTTTGAACTGTTCCCTGCCTGGCCGCCCGGCCCCTCGCGATCCAACAGGAGTGTTTTCAAGCCTTCCGAGGCCCCGTAAACGGCAGCGGCCAATCCCGCCGGCCCGGCTCCGACAATCACGAGATCATAGCTGGTCTGCTCAATGGGTTTCCAAAGCCCGAGACAGTCCGCCAACTCGGTGTTCGAGGGATTGCGCAAGATCTTATCGCCACCGCAAATCACGACCGGCGTCTGATCGGCCGTGACCTTGAATTGGACGAGCAACGAGTCCACCTGCGGATCGTTTTCCAAGTCAATCCAGTGAAACGGGATCCGGTTCTTTCCCAGAAACTCGCGAATCCGATTTGTGTCCCTCGAGTAGCGCGAACCAATCACCCGCACCACGGCCAGGCCGAACTTCTCAATCACCTGTCGGCGCAGGAGAAAGGTCCGGAGCAGGAGGTCGCTCAATCGCGGCATATCGTTGAGGACGCACTTGAGCTCATCGGCGGAAACTTCATACACCTCGACGGGGGTTTGGGCGATGGCACTGACCGCCGACGGTCTGCCGGTCAGCACGTCCACGTCGCCGGTAAACTGCCCGGGACCGAGCACCGCGATGGGCTTGTCCTGGGGCGAGGCAGGATCAACAATGGCAACTTCCCCACTCTTGATGACGAAAAAGCTGTGCTCGGGCTCACCCGCGGCGAGCAGGGTTCCTCCCGCAAGGAAATCCCGGCAAGTGGCGAACCTGGCCAAGGTCGCGATCTGTTCGTCGTCGAGCTTGGGACAGGCTGCTTCGATGTCTGGCACTTCGGTCGGGGGAACGCTCATAATTTGCGGGTCGTTGGTTTACCTGATTTTAAGGGCGATCCGGCCGAGAACCTGCCCTTTCTTGAGGCGTTCGTGCGCCTTGGCGGCCTGCGCGAGAGGGTATACTGCGGCGATCGGCACGCGCAACCGGGCTTCGTCCACGGCACGTTCCAAACGGGCGGAGGCAAGCACGCTCGCTTCGCCATCATACGCGATCACGCGGACTTTGGGCCGACGCTTGGGTTCGGGCTCGACGCCGTGCGGATAGGCCACCCGGCCGCCGGGACTCACGAGGTCGAGGCAACCCTCAAGCGTCTTGCCGCCGGCGAGCGCCAGCACGGCGTCAATTCCATCCGGCGCAAGGGCACGCAGTTGTTCGATCGCGCGCGGACTGCGCGGGTCGAAAACACCTTTGGCGCCGAGCCGCTTCACCAGCTCGGTTGCCGCACGACCGGAAGCGGTCGCCAACACACGCGCACCCCGCCACTTCGCAAATTGCACCGCGAGCGTTCCCACCGCGCCGGTTGCCCCGAAAATCAAAACGGTCTCGCCTTTGCACACGCGCAGGTGATCGTCAATGCCTTGCAGCGCCGTCAACCCGGTCACCGCCGCCGCCCCCGCCTGGAGCAGATCAAGCCGTCGCGGCACGCGTCCGACGTGCTCGGCGTTTACCGCCACATATTCCGCGTAGAAACCGCCCTTGGGATTGATGAATTCATAGGCCCAAACCTTGTCGCCGACATTGAACCGCCGCACGAGCGCCCCTTTGGCGGCAACGGTCCCCGCGCCGTCGGAACCCAGCACGAGCGGGAATTTTGGCCGGCCCTGGGGCCACCAACCGGCCCGGATGTCCGCGTCCCACACACCCACACCGGCGGCATGGAGCGCGATGAGCACTTCGCGCGGCCCTGGCTCCGGCACCGGCAGCAACCTGAGTTTAATCACCGAAGGCGGGCCGAAGCGATCTATGGCGGCAGTCTTCATCAGGGTCTTCTTGGTTTCCGCACGCGGACGGGCAAGATGTCGCCGACCTCGTTTTGAAATCAAACCGGTCGCGGGTTGTCGCGCCGCAATATCTTCTCTATCCAATTTCATAATTTGTTTCCTTTCGATCGCAAGGCAAGCTGTGGTGTCGGAGGTTCACATCGACGTTCATCTCGTTAACTAACGACTGCATCACCATTCCCCCATATCAATACCATCAGCGGGGTTAAGCGATTTCTCAAATAGTTTTTCCGGTGCAATGTCAGACCGGGGCGCATCCGCACACTGCCGCCGAGCCGTCGGAGCACTGGCTTGCGGCTGGCTTGGATGGCTCGAGTTCGCAGGTCATCGGTGGGTTCGCCACGCGTTAAGCCGACTTGGAAGTCGGCGCTCCGGACCACCAAGTCCTCCCGTTTTGGCTGGCGTAGCGACTACAGGCGAGAGATGCTGCCTCTGTGAGGGCGCGCAAAAAGATCGCAATCGTAAT
>JAQGOT010000633.1 GCA_028293465.1 Pedosphaera sp.
CACCCGGGACCAATAGCCCTGCGCAGGGGGGTGCCGTCGTCCTTTAGATGGCCGGTGGCCCACAGCGCACCACGGGTGACCAAGTCCAGATAGCGTGCATCTTCCACCGTCGCGTAGTTGTGCCCAATCGTGGTGCTGAACACGCGGGCCTTTTTGGGACCATATTCATTCACCCAGGCCACCACGGAATCATTCGTCTCGCTGACGCCATCCCGCTGCGTGACGACTTGGTTGCCATGCGCCAGCGCATGGGCTGTGCCAAATACCTGCACATTGTTGCAATACTCCTCACGAATGGTGGTCCAGTCACTCATCTTTCCAAACCATATTCCGGGGGCGGTGGCAAGATGCGCCCCAACGAAACGACGAAACCGTGACCCCAACAAAACTTTGGCGTTAAACCTGCGAATCGGTTAATTTAAAACCGCTTCGAGTTCTCGGCGGTTTTAAATTTACTATGCATAACGTATCTTCGGTTGAATTGACGCGCGATTGTGAAGCAGTCCAGATTCCCAGCGGCACAGCGGTTACGCTCCCCGCCGGCACGCCCGTGGACATCACCCAGACCCTCGGCGGCACCTATACCATCCATGCGCAAGGCGGATTATACCGGGTCGCTGCCAAGGACGCCGATGCCTTGAACTTGCAGCCCGACGCAACCGGAACGCAGGCCGGCGGAGAAACTCCCGCTCAGAAGGAAGGTCCAGTCGATGAAAAGCTCGTGTGGGAAACCTTGAAAAGCTGTTACGATCCGGAAATTCCGGTGAACATCGTCGATCTGGGCCTTGTTTACGATTTGCACCTCGAACCGCTGCCCAGTGGCAACAGTCTCGTCTCAGTAAAAATGACCCTCACCGCGCCTGGCTGCGGGATGGGCGCAACCATCGCCGGCGATGCCCAGCAAAAGCTGCTTTACCTCCCCGGCGTGGAAGAAGCGGTCGTGGAAATCGTCTGGGATCCGCCGTGGCATCAATCGATGATTACCGAGCAGGGCCGGAAGGTCTTGGGAATCGAGTGAATTTGCTGGCCGTCAGAGGTTTCAGCTTATGCTGTTCCCACTACGTCAAGCTTTAATGAATCACGAAAAGCGGACAATTTGTTTTGACAAACTGCCCGTACGTTCTTAAGTTTTCGCCGCTCTGGATGGGGTCTTAGCTCAGTTGGTAGAGCACCACAATGGCATTGTGGGGGTCAGGGGTTCGAATCCCCTAGGCTCCACCATCCTCGTTAGCAATGGTTACACAGCAAGCCGGCTTGCTGCATAGTCGAAATGCATAACAAGGCTCCTCTTATCCGCACTCCTTCTCTGCTTTGTTCGGCTGTTCCAACCGATTTGGATCGTGTCCCTGCACAGTCCGTGAATCCGGTTGGCGGTTAAGCACCTTTCACGAATTGCCGCATTTCAGGACCGACGGCGAATTTGGCTGCACGGGGGGAGATATTGGCCGACATCAGGTTAAATTTCGTGATATCTGCCTACGATAGTTACGGTTGAAATGGCGGGCTGCGGAACCTGCCGTTCCGGCTGAATTAATGGTTTGCCCTTGCCCCCCTATCCATCTAAAATAGCCGTCGATGTACAATTGTTTGACGCCCAGCGCTGACATGCTGCAGTCACGTGGCGAAGCGCAGGAAGCCCTTCATAAGCGCGCCGCAGAGGCCGCCGCCCGCCACTTCGGACGGCGGGTCTTCATCCGGGCGGTCGTGGAAGTCTCCAATTTTTGTCGGGAAAACTGCGCTTATTGCGGCATGCGACGGGAAAACCGCAGTCTGGCACGCTTCCGCGCGCACCATGAACAACTGGCTGAGTTGCTGGTCCATCATTGTCCGGCCAGCGTCACCGACGTGAATATTCAGGCCGGTGAAGACCCGCTTGCCGTCCGTGAAGTGGTGATTCCCCTTATCCAGACCCTGCGCCGCGAAACCCGGTTGGGGGTCAGCGTGTGCCTCGGCTCAATGGACACGAGGCTATACTCGGAACTGAAAGCCGCCGGCGCCAGTATTTATATCATCAAGTTCGAAATCGCTGACCCTTCTCTTTATGCCTCGATGCAGTCGCCGGGCACGCAGGAAGAACGTCTCGAACACATCCGACATCTGGCTGCGAACGGTTGGCAGGTCAGTTCCGGTTTTATCACCGGTTTGCCCGGCGAAACTGACGAACAAATGCTGGCCAACTTCACTCTCGCCAACGAATTGCCTCTCGTCGGCTGTAGTGTGAGCCCCTTCATCCCGGGCGATGAAACGCCGCTGATCAACGCGCCCATGGCCGACATCAACCGCACTCTTAATTGCATGGCTGCCCTCCGCTTGATGCGCCCCGATTGGGTAATCCCCGCCGTCAGCGCTCTCAACCTGGCCGAACCAGGTGCGGGCTACCGGCGCGGCTTGCGCACCGGCGCGAACCTGGTGACCATCAATCTGACCCCGGCGGAATTCCGCGATGATTATCTCCTCTACAAACGCGACCGCTTCATCATGACCGAGGATCGCATTCTCTCCGCCGTCGCGGCCGAAGGGTTGTCCCCTTCCACCCAAAGCCTCGCCGAGTTCTATCAGGCAGGAACCTCCCTGAACGGCAGTAACGCTTCGAAAGCCACCGCCCACGCCGTGGCGTAAGAGGGTCGGGGTTATTACGGCGCAGGTTTGATTGCCACCCTGCCGGCTGGCCGTTGCGATGCCGGAACACTCTTCTTCTCCTTCTGAAACCAACTCCGCCAACCTTCCGACAATTCCAGCAACCCCCACGAAACAATCGCCTTTAGGATGGGCAATGCACTGCTCGGCGCAAAGGTGTATCCTTGGAAAAGGAAGCGTCGGCCGTCGTTCGTTCGCCCCCCGCATTTTCTCGCTCGCCGGACCCGCGCCATGCGCGCGAACCTTCGGTTATAAAAACGCATGAAGTGAAAAAACGGAACGGAGGGCGGTGTCGTAAACACCGGTTCCGTCAGTCCTTTGACCCCGCGCTTGAACGGTTGTGACGCGATCCCCAGGTAATACAATCCCAAATCCATGAGGAAGACCACCCGCATCAAATCGTATTCGCCGAAATATTCGTATTTATCCAGATAAATTGCTCGGAACCACCGGTCGTAGCTGCGAATAAAATCGCCGTTATGTTTCTCCACCCGCTGCGCCATCGGCTCGCCACGCTGTTGTGCCAAGATCAACTCCACCGTGCAGGTAGCGGTGAAAGAAATCCAGTCCATCCCCGGGCTGTAAAATGGATCGAGGAATCCCGCCGCATCGCCCACCAGGGAAAAACCGTCCCCGGCGTACGTCGTGCTGTAATAGGGCAGGTTCTTCCGCCAATGGATGTCACCCTCAGTCCACTCCGCATCCACCATCATCTCCCGGCCGGCCGGGTGTCGCATCAAAAACTCCTTCAGTCGCGCCCCCAACGTGCCGCCCTCCGGCCAGGTGACCAGACGTTGATCAAAAACGACTCCGATGCTGACATCGCCTCCTTTGAGCGCGATCATCCAGGCCCACCAACCGTCTCCCATCAAATGGTTCGTCGCGGTGCCCCGGACTCCGTAACAACTGCTGGCCCAGGCTGGAAATTTCCTGGCCAATTCCGGCCCATCCCAATCCTTCACGCCCTTCCAGCGCGACCAAACCGCCGTGGTGGGATGGGCGGTATTGGAACGCCACCACCCTTCCTGCCTCGCCAACAACGCCGCCACACCCGACGCGTCCACCACCCAACGGGCTTGCAACGTCATCACCCGCTCCTGATAACGAACCGTAAGGGTCTGGTTTCCTCCCGGCGCCAACTGCACTTTCTGCACCACGGCTGTGCGCCATAAATCCGCCCCGAGTCCGCACGCCCGGCGCAGCACCTCTTCATCGAGCGCCGCACGATCAATTAAATATGCCGGCACGCGCGCCAGGTAACGCCCGCCGATTTCGCTGCATTGGGAAAGGTCTTGCGAACGCTCGTTCGCGAACCAAAAGCGCAAACCCTGCTTGTTAAGCTGGGTTTCGTTGAGATACTGGGTGAGCCCCAATGAGTGGGTCAGGAAATAAGTGCTGATTTCAACAGTGGCTTCCCCCACCCGTCGGCTGAATGCCGCCGACTTTTCAATGATTAGGATGCGCAATTGGGGACGTTCGCGCAGGAGCAGGACTGCCGTCGCCGCTCCCGACAACGCGCCGCCCATGATCACCACGTCATATGACCCCTCAAATCCCTTCGTGGCATTCACGAGCTAAAATTGCGATCGGCGGACTCAGTCCACCCGGTTGATGTGCAGATCGCGGCGCAACACCTTGCCGTCATCCGCGGAAATGTACATGTCACCGATATTGGCATCCCGGCTCGAATCCCTCAGCTTGACGGCCCACAGGCGGACTTTCCAGGTTGGTCCCTCATCGCTTCGCTCCAGCCACATTTGCGAGGCGGTGACCTTGAGATTCTGCAACAAAGGATCTTCGGTTGCTGTCTTGAGCGCCTGATCTGAATCGATGTTCATTTTCTTCCTATCCAGCTTCTTGTCCGCGCAACTGACCGGTTCTAGCATGCGCATCGGACGTTTGACTTCCAATTTCCTCCCGGCGCCAAATTTCACTTCGGTGGCTTTGAAGGTGGCATCCGGATCATAAAAAACGACCCACCAGATGTTCGGAGTCAGGCTGCCGACCGATTTCTCGGACCGAATCTGCACCACCTGATCCTTGGCTTCCTCGCCCACATATCGGTTCCCTTCCTTGATCAATTGGAACCCCGTCAACTCGGCGGCGCGGGCGAACTGGCTCACCGCCAACAGCAGGGCGGCAACTGCCAACAACTTGAGATGTGACACTGTTTTGCTTGTAGTCATGGTGGATATTTTAGCAGAGCGGTCATGCCATTTCAACCGGTAATCATTACCAACGTTTGACTTGGCGGAGGAAATCTTGATTAATGTTCGTTGGTCGCGCCTTAACTAAAAAAAACGCCCAGTGCTGTTTCCGTCACCGCAACATCCGAGTTCGCCGCGCCGCGTCGTCATCACCGGCGCAGGCGTCGTGACTTCGTTGGGCCTTGGCTGGACCGCCAATGCGGAAGGGTTTCGCTCCGGGCGCGTTGCGCTCAGGCCGGTCACGCTGTTTGACGTTTCCCGTCAGCGCGTAAAAGTGGCCGGTGAAGTCCCCCTGCCCGCCAATCGCCTCGACTCATGGCGGGAGCGCCGTTTTGACCGCGCCACAAAGCTTCTCCTGCTGGCCGCGGAAGAGGCGTGGCTGCAATCCGGCTGGAAGCCATCGAATGCGCTTCCCACCGTTCTGGGCACCACCAGCGGCGGCATGGGTTTGGGCGAAACTTACTATCGGCAAACCTTGGCCACACCCCGTGGACATCGCCACCAGCCATCGCGGGTCATGCATTATCAAGCCCAAAGCCAGGTGCTCACCCTCGCCGACGCCTTCGGCTTCAGCGGCCCGATCACGATCATTGCCAACGCCTGCGCTTCCGGCGCCAATGCCATCGGCCATGCTTGGGAACTCTTGCGTGATGGCCATTGCGACCGGGTGCTAACCGGCGGCTATGACGCCCTCAGCCAATTGGTCTTCGCCGGGTTCGATTCGTTGCAGGCGTTGTCTCCGACCCAATGCCGACCGTTCGACGCGCACCGGGATGGCCTCGCACTCGGCGAAGGTGCCGCGATCTTGACCCTGGAAACGCTGGAGCACGCGCAACAACGCAACGCGGTCATCCTTGGTGAAATCGTCGGTTACGGCTCAGCGCTCGATGTCCATCACCTCACTCAACCACATCCCGAAGGCGATGCCGCGCTCGCCTCGATGACCGCCGCCACGAAAGCCGCGGGTCTCTCCCCTGAAGCCATTGACTACGTCAACGCTCATGGCACCGGCACGCCGATGAACGATGGCGCGGAGGCCAATGCCATTCGACGCTGGGCTGGCGACCGGGTGGGCACGTTGCCCGTGAGTTCCACCAAATCCAGCATCGGCCATCTTCTCGGCGCGGCGGGAGCTGTGGAAGCCGTCATTTGTCTCATGGCTCTGCGCGAACAATGGCTGCCCCCCACATCCACCTTGCGGCAACCTGACCCCGTTTGTCGCTTCCCCATTGTCAGCCAACCGACCTCGGCGAACGTCGAACATGCCCTGACAAATTCCTTCGGTTTCGGCGGCGCCAATGCCAGCCTCATCTTGCGGAGGTGGTCGTGAACCGGATTTTTGTCCATGGATACGGGGCCGTGTCACCGGCTGGCTGGGGAATCGGCTCGTTGCGAGACGCGCTGGCAAAAGGGACTGCCCTCCCCATCAAACCACTGCCGCGACCGGGTTGGGACGAACCGCTCCGAATCCGCCAGGTGCCGCCGCCGGAATCGCGGCCGGCATTTCTCGCGCATGGGCGACTGCGCCGCGCCAGTCCGATTTCTCAATATGTGGTCGCAGCCGCGCTCGAAGCTCTGGGCAACGATGCCCCTTTGGTGACCAACGGAACGGTCCGGCTCGGCATTGTGCTCTGCGTGATGTCCGGCTGCGTCAACTATTCACGCCGCTTCTATGACGAAGCTTTGCGCAACCCTGCCACGGCCAGCCCGCTGGTTTTTCCCGAAACCGTCTTCAACGCCCCGGCCAGCCATCTCGCCGCCCTGCTCGGCACTCCGGCCATGAATTACACGCTTGTGGGTGACCCCGGCACCTTCCTGCAAGGCGTCGCTCTCGCCGCTCAATGGCTGCACAGCGGCCACGTCGACGGCTGCCTCGTAGCAGGGGGCGAGGAATGCGATTGGCTCACGGCGGACGCCTTCCACCTTTTC
>JAQGOT010000635.1 GCA_028293465.1 Pedosphaera sp.
GGAACCACCCCGCTCGCTGGCGGATTGGTCGGAAACGTTGCGAAAACGCTTTGCCGAGAAAAACCGGCAACTGGGGGTTCAATCCGAACGGCTCCTCGAATTTTTCAACGTGACGGCTTGGGGCAGGATCCCGTCTTGCGAATCGGTGTTAAACGATCTCCCGAACATCCTGCCGCAGGCCTCGAACGTGGAGCGTCTAAGAGCGCGCCTGGCTCGGTTTACTTGAGAGCCGCCTCAACCGGCCAGCAACTTTTGGCACGCTGCGCGCAGTTTCTTCAATTGGGCGGTGGAACGCGCCTCGATGTAACAGCGGATGAGCGGTTCAGTGCCACTGGCGCGGAAGGCCACCCATTCGCCGTGCGGGAGCAAAAACTTGTATCCGTCCGTGGTGATGAATTTCTCCACCGTGAACGGGCCGATGGCCGACAGGCCCGATCCGAGTTTGGTCAGCAAGGCTTCCTTCTTGTCCGGCGGGATGGCCACATTGATTCGGTCAGTATGAAATTCGCCGGTTTTCTTCTCAATTTCCCGCAAGATGGCACCCAGGGATTTTTTCTCGGTCGCGACCAATTCAGCCATCAACAGGCAGGCTA
Source organism: Pedosphaera sp. (assembly GCA_028293465.1). Lineage (GTDB taxonomy): Bacteria > Verrucomicrobiota > Verrucomicrobiia > Limisphaerales > Pedosphaeraceae > JAQGOT01. The sequence goes on from JAQGOT010000635.1 coordinate 594, forward strand.
GGATGCCGTCCTTCTCCGGCACATGGCCCTTCACGCTCAGGCCGCCCGATTCCTCGCCACCAACGATGATCGATTCGCTCTCCATCAACGCGCCGATGTATTTGAAGCCGACGGGCGTTTCGTAAACTTTCACGCCCAGCATCCCCGCGACCGCATCGACCTGATGGCTCGTGGGAACGGTTCGGACGACTGCGCCCGTCCAATGGCGGTTCTTCTTCAGGTGATACAGCGCCAGCGTGAGAACCTGATTGGGGGTGAGCCAGGTGCCGTCCTTGTCAACAATCCCAAAACGGTCGGCATCGCCATCCAGGCCGAGGCCAAGCTGCGCCTTGCCGCTGCGGACGAAGAGGCTGACCTCGCGCATTCCTTCCGCGTTAGGCTCGGGATGATGTCCGCCAAAAAGCGGATCCAGCTTATCGTGGAACAGCGTCACCTTGGCGCCCGCCTCGATGAGCAGTTTATCCAGGTAGCCGTGGCCGGTCCCATACATGAGTTCCACGGCGACTTTCAACTTCGCCTTCCTGATCGCGGCAAAATCAATCAACTTATAGAGTTGCTTAAAATAATCAGGCTGCGGATCAACGGTTTTGCACTCGTAAGTTCCCACCACCGCCGCTTTGAAATTCCAGTCCTGGGCCGCGAGTTTGCCAATGTAAGCTTCAATTTGTTTGGTCACCTCCGGCGTCGCCGGCGCGCCGTTGCTGGTGGAAACTTTGAGCCCTTGATACTCGGCGGGATTATGGCTGGCGGTCATGTTGATGCCACCCAGTGCCTTGCGGACACGGATGGTGTGGGCGATGACCGGCGTGGGGGTGTCCCGGTTGCAGAGCAGGGGAGTCAGGCCGTTGCTGGCCAGCACTTCCGCCGCCGCGAGCGAGAATTCCTTCCCCAAAAAGCGCGTGTCGTAACCCAGTATGACAATCGGCTTGTGTCCATAGACGGCGGATTGCGGATCGGCGAGCTCGGCTTTGAGATAAAGCGCGATGCCTTGGCTGGCGAGGCGGACGTTATCAAAGGTGAAATCGCGGGCAATCAAGCCGCGCCATCCGGACGTGCCGAACTTGATGGGGGAGGTCATAATAGTTATAGCAGTGCCAGACCGCGCTAACGTCGGTCAAATCCCAATCCCGAGTTTCCTGCTGAGTCGGCTCAACTCTTCCAGTCGAATGCCTTTTTCTTCAACGCGTATATGTAACCTACGAAAAGTATGCCCAAAAAGCTCATCATGGAACCGAAAATCAACCCGGCGTTCGTCGCGAGCATTTCTTTATAAACCACCGCCCAAGGGTAAAGGAAAACGACCTCGATATCGAACAGGATGAAAAGCATCGCCACGAGGTAGAATTTGACGGAAAGCCGGGTATTGCCCTCGCCGATGGGGATCATGCCGCATTCATAGGCTGTATCCTTGATGCGCAGGCGGTTGCCAAGCTTGCGCGTGCGATTCCCCAGCTTGCCCACCACCACCGAGGCCACCAGGGTGCCGAAAGCAAAGCCAATGGCCACCAGGGCCAGAATCAGAACCGGGACATATTGCCTTAACTGCGAATCTTCCATGGACCAATCTAAAAAGGCCTTGGACGTTTTGGCAAGTGTAAATGCCGCCCTTTCAAGGCGCGCACCTTGGAACCCATTCCCTAATCCGGCGAAAAGCAGGGTGCTGGGTTAGAAAATGAAGCCCCTGCTTCCAGGGCCGCACTGCTCATGCACCCAAGGATTTCAGATCAACCAACAAACGTGGAAAATAGTTTCCCCTTTTGTCCCGATATTCCCCTCGGTCCCAAGTGGAAATTGAATGGCAAATCATTCAAATTCCAAAAAACTCAACCTGACAAAGCTCCGGTTTCCTCCAAGACTGGGGTGGTTCCCAAGAGTGGCTGGCAAAATTAATACGGCGACCCTCCAATTTCGCTATTTTCGATCCGTGTTTGCATCGAAGGACTTAATTTTGCCAGCCACTCTAAATGTTTATACTACCGCATTGGAATCAGGCAATGCGGTAGTATAAACATTTGAAACTTGTGTGTCGAGCGAAATCTCGGCGTCTAAAAATGCGGGACGCATCCGCACACCGCCCCGGAGCGCCGACTTCCAAGTCGGCTTAACGCGTGGCGAACCCAACGACGATGACCTGCGGACTCGATCCATCCAAGCCAGCAGCAAGCCGATGCTCCGCCGGCTCGGGGGCAGTGCGCGGATGCGCCCAAAAATGAGGGGCACAGATCAGCTTTTGTGCAATCACGCCGGGTGGGGCGAGTCCCGCACTCGGGACGAGCCTTCCTCGGTACGGAGTCCCGCCCTTTAGGCGGCTGAGTGCGTGACGTCTCGCAACACGGTGCTATTTGACGGCCTCCTTTTCCTGAGCAGCCGGTCGCGTTAACGTTGCATTACTCACCACTTGGTCGCTTCTCAACGGGCAGGCATGGGGATCTCGGTTGATACCCCCCTTGCGGGGCTACCAACAGCGGGGAAAATTAGGCAGGAGGATTGTTATGAATGGAAAAATTTTGGTCGGCACCGCGAGTTGGACAGACCCCGGTTTTGTCGCCGATTGGTATCCAAAAAAGGTACCCGCCTCGGACCGGTTGCGTTGGTATGCGGAGCATTTCAACTTGGTCGAGGTCAATTCAAGTTTCTACCGGATTCCGGTGCGGCGGTTCGTGGAGCGATGGTGCGAGCAAACGCCCGCGGGATTTGTTTTTGACATGAAATTGCACCGCCTGTTGTCGCGGCACAGCACGGGACCGGAGTTGTTGCCGAAGGACCTTCGGTCGAAAGCTGTAGTTAAGGGTGACCGGGTGGAACTTACCCCAGCGCTCGAAGAAGCGGTGATCGAACGCTTTCTTCAAGCCTTGGAGCCGTTTGAAACCTCCGGGAAGCTCGGGGCCCTGTTGCTGCAACTTTCGCCCTCCTTCCGACCACGCTCAAATCAGTTGAGCGAATTGGATCACTTGTTGGAATTTTTGAAGGGACATCAGGTGGCCATTGAACTGCGAAATCGCAAATGGATCACCGACGAGCAACGGCCCGAAACGGAGGCGTGGTTCAAGCGGCACAAGGTTACGTTTGTGATGGTGGATGCACCCGTTGATCCCCATTTCACCATCATGCCAAGGATCGACCTCGTGACGAACCCGAAGCTGGCTTATCTGCGGGCGCATGGGCGTAATGCGCGGGGTTACATCGCCGGTCGCAGCGTGGCGGAGCGGTTTGCCTATGACTACTCCGCGAAGGAACTGGAGGAAATGGCACAGCGTGCGGCAGAAGTGCTTAAGCATGCTGATCAACTGCACCTGATCTATAACAACAACGCTTCGAACTACGCGCCCAAGGCGGCCACCGCCATGCAAAATATTTTGCGGGAAAAGCACCTGACCACGGTGCCGGAACCGGCGGCCCAAACCGAGCTGGTCTATGCGTGACACCGAGGAGGCCATCAAACAGGCGGCTGCGGAGACGCGGGCGGTTATTAAAACGGGTGCGGGTCGGCAAAAGGCGGACGCGGTGAAGCGCTTGGAGGAGGTGGATGCCAGGATACGCGTCTGTGTGCAATGCCCGTTGCACAAATCCCGCACGTTGGCCGTTCCCGGTGAGGGCAAAGCCACCGCACCCGTGATGATCATCGGCGAAGCGCCGGGACGGAAGGAAGACCAGACCGGGCGCCCGTTCGTGGGTAGTTCGGGGAAATACCTGGACTCTGTCCTGGAAGGAACGGGATTCAATCGCCTCGATTTCTTTATCACAAACATCGTTAAATGCCGCCCGCCCGCGAACCGGACGCCGAAAGCCAACGAAGTCGAGACGTGCACCTCGCTCTATCTATTTGGACAGATCTCGCTGATCAACCCGCGCCTTATTATGCTGCTGGGCGGAGTGGCGGTGAAGGCCATGCTGGGGTTCAAAACCGTGGAAGCCGCGCGCGGACGGATTATTGAGCACGATGGGCGAAAGTTTATCGCCACCTATCACCCGGCCGTTCGTTTCTATCGCGAAGAATTGGCGGAGAAGATCAAGGAAGACTTTGCGCTTTTGAAGCGGGAGATGCAGGCGTGGAAATCCGGGGACTATTGAGACTCAGACAAGACTTTCGCTTTGGCGCTTGGGCGGCAGTAAAGTAAGACAGGGTAGCAATCGTAAAATATGTTGAGTGCCTTTGGATGTGGTTGCTCATGCTGGTCGCCCAACACGGTGACAATGACCAGGTTGTGAACAACAGCCCGGATGAGACCCTGGCGGCGTGCGTTCCTCAAAACGTGAGGGACGCACGTTGGCCGGTCGAAGAATCGCATCGAGGTCTGCAAGTCATGAAATTGTATTATCCCTATATTTCACCAATACCGAGCGGCTGAGCGAAAGTCCTGTCTGAAAGTAAGGAGAAAAACGCGTTCAGTTGCTTCTCCCTCTCCGCACGACGAAGGAGTGGGGAGAGGGCCGGGGAGGGGTGCCTTATCTTTGATCCTTCGGTTTTGTCGCGTTACTTTTCTGAGCCTCAATAAGCCTTTCGGTCGCCGGCAACGGCAAATCACCTCCGAAAAATTCTGAGAATGATTGTCAGGAGGATGCTCAACAGAACGCAGGTAACGATGGGAAAATAAAAGGTGAAGTTGCCGCGCGAGTAATGGATGTCCCCCGGTAGCCGGCCCAGCCAGCCCCGGCCCACACCGGACCAAAGCAGGACGCCGACGGCCACCAACACCAATCCGATAACAATCAGCGGTTTTCCGAGGTCATTCATCCTCCCCGAACTTACTCCACCGTGGACAGCTTTTCAAAGCCCTCTTCGATAAACGTGGTGTTTTGAATGCGGGCCAGTCTGGAATAAAGGCCATTCACCGTCAGTAATTCTTCATGCGTGCCACGTTCGACGATTTGACCCTGGCACATGACCAGAATCTGGTCGGCGTGGCGGATGGTGCTCAGACGATGCGCAATGACGAAGCTCGTGCGGTTGGCCATGAGCCGTTCGAGCGCCTCCTGGATTAACCGTTCCGTGCCTGTATCGACACTGGCGGTAGCTTCGTCCAGAATCAAAATCGGCGAGTCCTTGAGCAGTGCGCGCGCGATGCTCACCCGTTGTTTTTCGCCGACGCTCAGCTTGACGCCCCGCTCACCAACGCGCGAATCATATCCCTGCGGCAGTCGCGATATGAACTCGTGACAATTCGCGGCCCGCGCCGCGGCGAAGAGTTCCTCCTCGGTGGCGTTGAGTTTTCCGTAAAGGATGTTTTCGCGAACCGTGCCGTTAAATAAAAAGGCCTCCTGGCTCACAACGCTGATTTGTTGTCGCAGGGACTCCAGGGAGATGCAACCGATGTCCTGCCCATCGATGCTGATGCGGCCGCCGGTGAGTTCATAAAACGCGGGCAGCAAATTCACCAGTGTGGATTTGCCGGCGCCGGTCGGGCCGACGAGGGCGATCATTTCGCCGGGCCTTGCCTGCAAGGAGACGTTCCGCAGCACGATCTTGTCCGGTGCGTAGTTAAAGGCTACATCCTCATAGACCACCTCCCCGCGAACTGGCGAGGGCAGGGGATGGCGCCGCTTGTTGTCCATCCGCTCCAAAGGGGTGTCCAGGATGTCAAAAACCCGCTCCCCCGCAGCCCGCGCGGCTTGTAACATTTGATTCAGGCTGTGCAACTGGCGGACCGGGTCGTAAAAAAAGGCAAGGTAAAGAATGAACTCGATCAATTGACCAATTTGCAGCGTGCCGGCCAAAATCTGGCGGCCGCCAACCCAGAGGACGAGCGCCGTGCCCAGCGACGTGGCAAAGGTCATGGCCGGAGAATAAATCGACCACACGCGCATGATTCCGAGACTGCTGCGGCGCAGATGATCGGCCCGCTCCCCAAATCGGTTATCCTCGTGCGGTTCGTGGCCAAATGCTTTGATCTGGCGTACGCCTTGCAGGTTGTCCATGAGCAGCGCATTCATGGCGCTCGCAGCTTCCCGCTGAGCCCGATAGCGGCGGTGGGCGGTGAGGGTGTACCAGAGCGCCCCGCCGGCCAGCAATGGAATCGGCACCAGCGCCACGGCGGCCAATTGTGGGTTGTTCCAAAATAGAATCCCCAACACAGCCGCAATGCTCAGGATCGCCACCGTGCCCTGCTCGGTGCCATCAATCAGGATTCGCTCGACAGAATTAACGTCTTCGATCACCCGGGTCATCAGGTCGCCGGAGGCGCGCTGGTCAAAATAATTTACCGGTAGGCGCTGCATCCGGGCATAGACATCGCGGCGCATGTCATAGATGACGTTTTGCTCGAAGACGTTATTGATGCGGATGCGCAGGCTGTTGAACAGGTTCTGCAATAAGAACGCCCCCACCACTCCCAGCATGACGGGTGTCAGGCGGTCTGTTTGGTGTTTGCCGATGACATCATCAATGACAATGCCGGTAAGCCTCGGAAAAAGGAATTGGAAGAGCAAGGAAAGCAGGGCAAACCCCATGGTCCCCAAGGCCAGCAATTTGTAAGGCTTCAGATACACGGACACACGCCGGACGATCTCCCACGTGGAACGGGATTTCGCGGTAAAACTGGGGTCTGCCTTTGCGCTGGAATGTGATGGTCGAGACATGTGCGTTAATCAATTTTATTAAGGCTCTGATTCAAAGCCGCACAGCATACACCATCTGACGTAATTGCACCACAAAACCCCACCCGAACAAACCCGAGCGGACGCATCCGGACACCGCCCCCGGAGCGCGGCTTTCAAGCCGCTTCAAAGCCAGAGCATTCCGGGCGGCGTGGACGAATCAAAACCCGCGTGGCCTGTACTTCTCCATCGATCTCTTTTTGCCTTTTTACTTTTCGGCTTTGTCGTAGCTTTATTGTATGTCGCGTGAGTATGTGCTGCAGCCATTTAATCCGCCCGTTCATTTGCATATCGATTATGCCAAGGAGTTGAACGAGCAGCAGCATGCCGCTGTGACGGCGCCACCGGGACCGTCGCTGGTCATCGCCGGGGCGGGGTCTGGAAAAACGCGCACCCTGACTTACCGGGTTGGTTTTCTGCTGGAACAAGGCATCCCTGCGGATCGAATTCTCCTGCTGACGTTCACCAACAAGGCCGCCAAGGAAATGATGCGGCGCGTGAGCGATCTGTTGGGACAGGATTTGCCCTCGCTCTGGGGCGGCACCTTCCACGGCATTGGCAACCGTATCCTTCGCGCCCACGCGGATCGGTTGGGTTACCAGCGCGATTTCACCATTATGGACCGGGAGGATGCCAAGGACTTGATCGACGCCTGCCTTGGCCAGTCCGAGATTGATATCAAAGCCACCCGGTTTCCCAAGGCCGAGGTGCTCGCGGATATCTTTTCTCTCGCGGTGAATACCCGGCAAACCGTTCCGGAGATCCTGGCCAAAGAGTATGATTATTTTGAGTCGCTCGCGCCACAGATTGCCGACATGCAAGAACGTTACGCCGCCCGCAAGCGCGCCACGAACGCGGTGGATTTCGACGACCTCCTCCACCTTTGGCTCAAGCTGCTTTTGGACAATCCCGACCTGTGCGAGTATTATCAACGCCGCTTTCAATTCATTCTGGTGGATGAATACCAGGATACCAATCATCTCCAGAGCGAACTGATCGACTTGCTCGCGGCAAAACATCGTAACGTGATGGTCGTGGGCGATGACGCGCAGAGCATCTATGCCTGGCGCGGGGCGAACTTTCAGAACATCCTGAAGTTTCCCGAGCGGTATGCTGGTTCAAAAATCTACAAAATCGAGACCAACTATCGCAGCACTCCGGAAGTTCTCGACGTCGCCAATGCCGCGATCGCAGCGAACGTCCGGCAGTTCCGCAAGAACCTGACGCCCGCGCGCAAGTCCGGAATGAAACCCGTGTTGGTCCCGTGTGTGACCGCCGCCGAACAGGCTGCCTTTGTCGCCCAACGCATTCTCGAATTGCGCGAAGAGGGCGTGGAAATGAATCAGATGGCGGTTCTATACCGTTCCCATTTTCACGCGTTGGAATTGCAATTGGAGCTGACGCGCCGCAACATTCCGTTCAGCATCACCAGCGGCATCCGCTTCTTCGAACAGGCGCACATCAAGGATGTCACCGCGTACCTGAAGCTGGTGGCCAACCCGCGCGATGAACTGGCCTTCAAACGCCTCGTGCAACTGCTGCCCGGCATCGGCGCCAAAGGCGCGGAAAAGCTTTGGGAGAAGTTCAGTTCCGAGGTCAAAGCCCGGAGCTCTCAGCCGGACGCGCCCACCGCGGCTCCGCTCGCCACCGCAATGCAAACCTTTGCTGCCGCCATTCCTAAAAAAGCGGCGATATCTTGGGCCCAGTTTACCGCCACCATTTCGCAACTCGAGGCGGCCCCGGTGCGCGGCAATCCCTCCCGCATGATCCGCTTGGTGGTTGAGGCGGGATACGAGGATCATCTGCAGGAAAACTATGCGAATTATCGCAACCGCCTCGATGACCTCGAACAGTTGTCCATCTTCGCGCAACAGTTCCCGAACACCGAGGACTTCCTGGCGCAGCTTGCTCTGCTCACCAACCTTGAGGCGGAAGCCGAGGAGCCGACGAATGATAAGGAACAGATTCGCTTGTCCACCATCCATCAGGCCAAGGGGCTTGAGTTTGACGTGGTGTTCCTCATCATGTTGTGCGAGGGATTGTTCCCCTCCGCCCGCTCGTTGGAGAGTGTGGATGGAGAGGAGGAGGAGCGGCGGTTGCTCTATGTGGCGATCACCCGCGCGCGCAACGAGCTTTATCTCAGCTACCCGCTGATCCGGATGATGCCCGGTGGCAGCGGCGATGCAATGCAGCAGCCTTCGCGTTTTTTGAGCGAAATTCCCCGGGAATTGCTTGACGAATGGAATTTGAAACCCTCACATCCCTACGGCTGAAAATGAAGGTGCGACGCACTTGTAGGCCTGATCCGCTTCCCGGGTG
>JAQGOT010000673.1 GCA_028293465.1 Pedosphaera sp.
GGCGGCCATCGCCGCCGCCGTCAAAGGAACCGCCCTGACCACCTCAACATTAACCCTGGTAAAAGGAACCTTAAAAATTATGGCATGGACCAAACTAAAAATTGCGGTGGGCGTGGGGGTGGCGACCTTGGTCGCGGTGCAGTGGCAACAGATCGCCAGCCAGAGGAAACAATTGGCAGTATTGCAAGTGCAACAGGAGATACGAAATGCCAAGGCGCCGAAAACGGAACCGGCTCAGATGGGCAGCCCAGAATTAGACCAACTGAGGGCAGGCAAGGTGAGGTTAAGCAACGAGGTGAACCAACTCCGAGGACAGTTGGTGGCCCAGCATTCGGTAGAGGCACAACCGCTACGCATCGAAAGCAAATTGAACGCAAGCCCGCCTTCGGAGCCGCCGATGCGGGAGCTGGGATTGGCGGTTGCGCAGGGGGACCCGACGGCGTTGGGTAAACTGGAGGCGTTGTCGAAGGCCGCGCACGAAACTTTCAACACCAATGGCGCGAGGTTAAAAACCGATGAGGAACGAGGTAGACTTCAGACCGAGGCGTTTTCACCGGTTAAGGAAGCCTTCGATGTGTTAGGAGAAGAAGCCGGCAAAGGAAATACGAATGCGCTCCAAGCACTGGCCCGCGCCACTCAGATGCAGTATTTGCGAGGATTTGCCCTCCAATCTCTCGGCGAAGTGGCTGGCCAAGGCAACGAGAGCGTGCTGGAGGCCCTGCTTAATCCAGATAAGTACGGGCTGCTCCTCTCGGGCACAGTATCCGCCTTGAAGCCCGCCGCCGATAATGGCAATCAAAAGGCCATCGATGCTTTGGCGGCGGTCACGACCGATGACAATAACAGAGCGCTATGGTTTTTGGCAGCGGAAGGGTTGGAAAAAGCTGCCGGAGCCGGGAACTCAGCCGCCATTGACGCGCTCATCGGCTTATCAGGATCAACGGACCGGAACGTCCAAGCCGCTGCAATCAGGGGCTTACAACGAGCGTCAGAAAACCAGAACGCGAAAGCGGCTGACGCCCTTCGCCAATTGGGCATAGAATAGCCCGTGTTTCGCTAACCGAGACAAATCTAACGGTCATTCAGGGGTTGCCGGCGCCGGTCGTGCCGGTGCCGACGCCGCTCTGCTGAGCGTTGTTTTCCACGCCGCCCGCGCCACTACCAGCCCCTTGGGCGCTGACACCGCGCTTTGAGCCATTGCGAGCGCTGCCAGCAGCCCCTTGGTCGGTCGAACTGCAGCCGACCAATATGGCAACCGCAATGGAGCAGAGCAGGCTCAGAGAAGATTTTGCTTTCATGAGGGTCGTTGTTTAAACCGCCAAACTAAAAATAGCGGGATGGGCCGTAGTAAGCCACGGCCACACCCCCAACCGGCTGAACCTTCACCTTACCCACGCCTTATCAACTGGATTCACGGAGGAGTGGTGCCCCCCGTCCCCGTCCCTGTCCCGCCAGTGCCAGTGCCAGTGCCGATACCGGTTCCTGTCCCTGTGCCGGTGCCAATGCCGCTGCTGTTGGTCATAGATCCGCCCGTGCCGGTTCCAATACCGGTGCCGGTGCCGGTGCCGATGCCCGTGCCACTGGTGCCAGTTCCTCCGGTGCCCGTGCCGCTCGTGCCGGTGCCCGTGCCAGTGCCAGTAGTGCCTCCGATTCCTGTCCCACTCGTGCCGGTGCCGCCGATGCCGGTGCCAGTGCCGGTGCCGCTAGTACCTGTCCCGCCCACACCGGTGCCAGTGCCTCCAATGCCCGTGCCAGTCGTGCCGGTTCCGGTGCCAGTGCCAGTGCCTCCAATGCCCGTTCCGCTTGTCCCGGTTCCAGTACCGCCTGTGCCTATGCCGGTGCCAGTCGTGCCCGTGCCGGTACTCGCGCCTCCGCCAATGCCCGTTCCACTTGTCCCGGTTCCAGTACCGCTTGTGCCTATGCCGGTGCCACTCGTGCCCGTGCCGGTATTCGCGCCTCCGCCAATGCCGGTGCCACCGGTGCCAATGCCCGTGCCACTGGTGCCGGTTCCGGTGCTCGTGCCGATGCCTGTGCCGCTGGTTCCGGCAGCCGCACTGATGCCGGAGTCAGTCCCAAATCCACTCCCCGCTCCGATACCGCCGGAGCTGGAATCCGCGCCCATGGAGCCGCTGCTCGAACTTGAAGAGCTGGATCCAGAACCAGATCCACCGCCTCCGCCCATCGAACCGCTGCCACCAGTCGCACCCATCCCACCGTCATCCCTGGTGCTGCTGCAGCCGGCCAAAAGCGCGGTGGCTCCCATCAGAATCAACAATCGTTTCATAGCTTGATTTTCCTTTCCATCAACACTCCACTTGAAATGGGCTGGCTCAATGGGGTATAACCCTCATTTCAAAGGAAGATTGCCATTTGCGATTGCCGCCCGCTATCCAGGCACTTCAATAAATTCGGCCAGTTTTGTCTTGAGCAGATCGATGAGGTCCAACTCCATGTATTGGTAATCGTCAGGGATATGCAGGCAAATAACTTGTTTCCCGACGAGGGCTTCGGCGAATTTGTCGCGCAAGCGATCCACGTGCCGCTTCTCCATCGCGAAGATCAGGTCCGCCCATCCCACATGGCCCTCGGTCACCCGGATGCGCGCGCCGGGCTCGGTGCCCGCGGAGCGAACTGAATAGCCGCCAAAGCCCGCGTACATCTTCTCCGCCGTCAGACTGCGCCAGCGGTTCTGACTGCAAACAAACAATATTTTTAATTCACTCATCGCCATACAGATCCAAGGTTGCCATCGATAACCGAACGCAGGGGCCCTGGGTCATTCTTTAATTTATTCGGCAGATAGAATATCGCGCGGATCGTTTGCGTCCAAGGGTTGAATGGTCCATGTTCCTTCCGGCTGTTTTAACCCGGTAAGGTGAGCTGACCAGCAAAGGAGATTGAGTTCAAACGAATGAAATTGTTATTTGTTCACGAACGTTTCGGAACCATGGCGGGCGCGGAGGCGAATGCGTTTCTCACGGCGACCGAACTGAAGAGCCGCGGTCACACGGTGGGTATCCTCCACGGCGAAGCCACCGGCCGGGGAGAAAGCGGCTGGCGCGAGACTTTTTCCCAATGTTTCGCGCTGAATAACGGTCACAGCTCCGAGACCACGCGCGCCGCCATTGAAGGTTTCCGGCCAGACGTGGTTTATGTCCACAAACTGGCGGACTTGGCGGTCATCGAAGCCCTGGTCGGTTCCAACCGGCCGTTGGTGCGCATGGTCCATGACCACGACCTTTATTGCATGCGGAGTTACAAATATAACCCGTTCACACGCCAGATCTGCAAACGGGCGGCGTCGGCTTACTGCGTCTTCCCCTGCGGCGCGACGCTGGCGCGGAACCGCGACGGCGGGTTGCCTTTTCGATGGGTCAGCTATCTGGCGAAGAAAAAGGAGCTCCGGCTCAACCGGCAGTTTCAACGGATGGTGGTGGCCACGCGCTACATGCGGGATGAACTCGTGCGCAATCATTTTGACAGGGACAAGATTGAGATCCATGTACCGGTGCCGCGCGCGCTTGAAACGCCGCGGCAAAGCTCATTCAACAATCGCAATTTAATCCTCTACACCGGACAGATTATCCGCGGCAAAGGAGTGGATGTGTTGCTGGAGTCGCTGGCCCAGGTGCGGGTGCCCTTTGAATGCATTATTTTCGGTGAGGGAAGTCATCGCCCGTATTGCGTGGAACTTTGCCGCAAGCTGGGACTGAATGACCGGGTTCAACTCAAAGGGTTTGTGCCGCGGGAGGAGTTGGACCAGCAGTATGGCGACGGCAGCGTGGCGGTGATGAGTTCCGTGTGGCCGGAACCTTTCGGGTCAGCCGGGCTCGAGGGAATGCGGTACGGGTTGCCGGTGGTGGCATTCGATGCCGGGGGGATTTCGGAGTGGCTGATCGACAGTCACAACGGGTTTCTGGTACCGTGGATGGATCGCGCGGGTTTTGCCGCCCGGGTGGAGCAGTTGTTACGCAACAAAGCGCTCGGCAAGCAAATGGGTGAACGCGGCCGGAAGCTGCTGACACAGAAATATACCTTCACGCGATACATCGACGGCCTGGAGAAAATGTTCGAGAACGTAGTTTTGGAAGCCCGATCGCAAACTCATAAATGAAATCCAACGCGACCCCGTTTTTGATCGCCATTGTGGGAGGGAGTGGCGCGGGTAAGAGCTGGCTGGCCGACCGGTTGCAGGCGAAGCTGGGCGCAACCGCTGGGCGGCTCTCGCTGGATGACTTTTATCACGATCGCTCCCATCTGCCGCCGGGAAGACGCGCCCGTATCAATGTTGACCACCCGCGCGCCATCGATTGGGAGCGGCTGGAGGCGGTTTTGCGGGATTGCCTCGCTGGTCGCAGCACGCGCGTTCCCCGTTATGATTTCAAGACTCACACGCGCCTCCCCGCCGCCCAAGTCTTCAGGCCCAAGCGGTTAATCATCGTTGATGGACTGTGGCTGTTGTGGCGGCCAGGATTGCGTCGGCTGTTTGGGTTGAGAATTTTCATTGATTGCCCCGCCAAAGTGCGTCTCAACCGGCGGTTGGCCCGTGATTTGCTGTTACGCGGACGAGATCAGGCGTCGGTCCATCGCCAGTTTCGCGAGACCGTTGAGCCGATGAATGCACAATACGTGGTGCCTCAGGCGCGGTGGGCACACATCATTTTGAAGGCGCCGATCAGCCCGACGGAAGTGAGTCAGTTGGTTCGCCAGCTAAGGACAGAAAAGGGACAAATTGAAAACGGTGACGGAAGTCTCGCACCGAATGGAAACATTTAAGTTGTATGATTTGAACTCAATTTTATATGAAGCTGCAAATTCAAGGTGAGACGTTGTGCATTTCGGAAGTAAAAGAATTGGGCGCGGCCAATTCCGACAATTTTCGCGATGAAGCCCGCGCGGCGCTGACCGTGGGTCAGAAGAATATCGAGATCGACCTTTCCCAAACCATGTTTCTGGACAGTTGCGGGCTGGGGACGTTGATCTCGCTGCACAAGACGACCTGCAGCCGGAACGGCACCGTCCGCCTGCTGAATCCCACCCCCGGCGTGCAACAGATTCTCGAATTGACCCGGATGCATCGTCTGTTCGAAATTGTGAAGAACTGAATGCATGTCTGAAACCTCCGCCGCATTCTCCCGGCCGGTCATCCTGAGACTGTCGTTGGAGTGTGATCTCCCCGCGGTGCGGGCGGCGGCGCAAACCGTGCATGGCTTCCTGGCGGAACAAGGCTGGACTGCGGACGATTTGATGTCCTTGGACCTCGCGTTGGTGGAAGCGTGTAACAACGCCGTCAGGTATGCGGATGATGCGGGACGCAAACGGCCCATCGGGCTGGAGGTGATTTCCGAGGCGGGGCAGGTGGAGTTTCGCGTTCATGATCACACCCCCGGTTTTGAGTGGCCGGAGAAAATTTCCCTGCCCGCACCTGAAAGTGAGGGCGGTCGGGGACTGTATCTGATCTCTTCGCTGATGGATTCTGCGGGTTATTTCCGAGGCCGGGGCGAAAACACCCTGGTGATGCGCAAAGTCCGATCCACACACGGCCAGACCAGCTTAACGGGAACGGCTGCAAGCCCGGAAAACCAGGCTCGCAAACTGGCGGAGAACGAACAGGTGATCAGCGAGATGGTGGAGGAACTCAGTTCCTGCTACGAAAGCCTGTCCGCCATTTTCCGTTACAGCACCGACCCGGGCAAAACGGGCAGCCTGAAGGAATTTGCCCAACGACTGCTCGGCGATTTGTCGCAGATCGTCACGGCCGACTGGTTTATCTTGCGGCTGATACCGAAGGGCGAGTCACGACTGGTGGTGCTCGCCGCTTCCGAGCCGGGATTGGAATTGGAACCGCTGTTGTTGCCCACCTCCGGCACGCCGTCGCCTTTTATTGAAATCGAAGCCGCCCTGACCCGGCAACGGGTTTGGTTTGGTCCCCAGCGGCAGTGGGGAGTGGAGCCTTTGCTGGCCCAGGCCAAACCTGATGCCACCGGCGTGGTGCTGCCCGTCCTGCTGGGGGATCAACTGCTGGGTACGTTGATGCTGGGCAAGTCGGCGGCAAGGAATCTGTCATCCCTTCAGGGCAATTTGGGGTTCACCGCAAGACAGGCCAACGTCATCAACACATTCACCGAGTTTCTCGCCATCCAAATTGCCAATGCCCGCTTTCAGGAGGAACAGTTTCACCGTCGGCTGGTGACGCACGAGTTGGAAATTGCCAACAACATCCAGCGCTCGCTGCTGCTCACCTCCCTGCCCCAAGACCCGGGTTTCAGCCTTGATGGGTTCTGCCGGAGCGCGCATGAGGTGGGTGGTGACTTCTACGACGTGCTCAAGGTCAATGATCATTCCCTGCTGCTGGTGATCGCGGATGTAATGGGCAAAGGCATTCCGGCGGCCATGTTTGCGGCCATCCTGCGCACGTTGCTGCGAGCGGCGCCCGAACTGACGCATCGGCCGGGCGCGTTGCTGGAGCGGGTGAATCATCTGCTCTTCCCGGAGCTGTCCGGGGTGGACATGTTCATCACCGCGCAACTCGCCTGCATCGATGCGCGCACGCGAAAAATCGTTTTGGCCAGCGCCGGTCATTGTCCCCTG
>JAQGOT010000675.1 GCA_028293465.1 Pedosphaera sp.
TCCATGGAATAAAATCAACCGTTCGACCCCAATGAGCCATGGGGAAACTTCCTGCCTTATGCGCCCCTGACCACCTACCGCTCCCGCCAGCCCTTCCGCGGCACCCGGGCAGAAGCAGAAATCACCGGCCAACTCCCCCCGCCGATTAAATTACGAGGAGTCAGCAGGCCAATTTAACCCTGACAAGCTGCCCGAGATGAGATTAACTGGCATCAATGAGTTTGTCCCACTTTTTGGCGGCGCTGATTGAATCCGGCCGGGTCACGATTTCGCTCGCTTTTACGGAGGAAGCGGACGCGGAGGCAGGGGCAGTTCTTCAGGAGATGGACCGCATCACCCGTTTGAATCTTGCGGGAAAGGCTCCGGAATTCAGACCCGAAGCGGCGCTTTGGGCGGCACGTCTGCTCCACCATGGTTGCCAGTTCCTGGCTGGCCGGGACGTGGAGTTGGCGGTCATCAGCCAGGTGCTGCAGGCACCGTGTCCGGCCCCGCATTCCCCGGCAACGGATTATTCAGCGGACCTGACGCTGCAATATCTACCGGACCTGATCCACACCGTCCGGCAGGTCGCGACCGGAGATCCGCTGCTGCAAGAACTTCTGGGAGTGGCGCGGGAGTGGCCCCTTTCTTCCGTGGGCGTGGCGGGTCTGGAGAAGTTGGACGTCCGAAATTTCATTTCTGATCCTGCTCTCCGGCAGCTTTACGTGGATCGCATCCTCGCCCGCGAGGACGCATCCCGCCTGGATGGGCTGCCGGTGGATCAGGCGGTTCGCGAAGCCCTCGGCGCCTTTCCCGAACTCTGCCGGGCCTTGGCCACGCCGCTTCAAATTTCCGGAGCCATGGATAAAACCCCTGGCCATGCTGCCGTTTAAACCGACAGTGCTCCATTAATCTATCATCATGAGCGACTCCAAACTTGAGATCAGCCAACGCCTTGCCGCCGAGGTCTTGCAGCCAATGAAACAAACCTTCGTGGGGAAGGATGAGATCATCGACCTGCTCGGGATTTGCCTCGTTGGGGGTGAAAACCTTTTCATCCTTGGCCCGCCCGGCACTGCGAAGAGCGCGCTGGTCCACAACCTGGCCGCTCGCTTGGAGGGCGATACGTTTGATTATCTGCTCACCCGGTTCACCGAACCCAATGAGCTGTTCGGCCCGTTTGATATTCGCAAGCTGCGGGAAGGCGAATTGCTCACCAACACCGAAGGCATGCTGCCCGAGGCCTCGCTCGTCTTTCTGGATGAATTACTCAATGCCAACAGCGCCATCCTGAACAGCCTGCTCACCGCGCTCAATGAGCGCATGTTTCGCCGCGGCAAGGAATCGCGCCCGCTCAAGGCGCTCATGTTCGTCGGCGCCAGCAATCATCTCCCGGAGGATGACGCGCTCAAGGCGCTGTTTGACCGGTTCTTGCTGCGCGTGCATTGCGGCAATGTCGCGGCGGAACAGTTGCCGGAAGTGCTGGCCGCCGGGTGGAAGCTCGGCCAGGCACCGGTTGCGCCCTCCGCATTGCATTTCGATGAAATCCGAATCCTCCAGACCTTGCTGGGGCGGGTGGACTTGGCGGCGATACGCACGGATTACTCTGAATTGGTTCATCGAATTCGCCATGCCGGCATTCCTGTCTCTGACCGGCGCGCGGTGAAATTGCAGCGGCTCGTCGCCGCGAGCGCCCTGCTCTGCGGGCGGTTGACGGCCCGACACTCGGACCTCTGGGTCTTGCGATATATCTGGGACACGGAAGAGCAGCAAGAGGTGTTGCAGGCGCTGGTCCAGAATGTGATGTCCAAGAGCGAGCCGGCGGTCGATGACCACGCGCGGGCGCGTTCAACTGACGGGCCAGATCCCGAAAGCCTGGCTCGCGACCTGGATTACATTGGTGAACAGTTAAAATCGGATGGCAGTGGCGCGAACGCTTACCTCCGCGACCGTCTGGGACTGCTCGAAGGCCGCTGCCAATGGGTCGCCGACGAGGTCAAACGCGATTTTCTGACCAAACGCGTTGCTGAATTATGGGCTCAGTTCAAAGTGTCCTCCGCTTAAGGATCTTCATGACCGCCTGGGCCGCCTGCATCAAATCCGCTGACCGCGACGCACTCGCCGCCATCCGGGTGTTCCCCGGCACCGAGTGCGCCGAGATCGGCGGCATCGTATGGCTGCGCGGCGAGGACCTCAGCGAGGACCTGGAACGCGCGTTGGCGCAAATTCCCGGTCTCGAACGTTTTGAACTGCTGGCCCCGGATCGGCTCAAGTCTCCCCGTTCGCGCATTCCCTGCGGCACGTTGCCGCCGCGCAGTTGGCGGGCCTTGAAAGACACGATCGTCCCTTCCTTGCCCCTTGCCACGCTCCCCGGCGAAGCCCGGCAAAAGCTCGCCCTCACGCTGGTCCGCAGCCGGGCGGAGCAAACGCCATCCGCATTGATCACAACTCTCGCTGCGTGGGCGGATTTTGCCAGCCAGGCGCCCATGGTCCGTCTGGAACCGCTTTCGTTTGCGGTAAATGAAGATCGACAAACCCTCGTCTTGGGACAACCGCTGCCGCCACTCACCGGAGTTCGGCTGGTGAATCAGGCCGGCATTCTGACGCCCTGTGGTTACGCCTGGTCACCCGCAGTAAGCGCCAGCATGCTGCGGGAGTTGTTCGGCTTGGGGGCGGACGATGTTGCAGTTTTGGCTGCGGACGGCACGCATCAGCTTGTTCGTGCCGAGCAATTCGTTCGCGCCAGCCGTAGCGCCGCCCGCTTGACCCTGACTGCCTTAAACCATGATTGATCCGCGCCATCCTGCCGTCCGCTATTTCAGGAGCAATGCTGACGATCCTTGGCGCTGGGCGGAAGCAGGGAGGGTGTTGGTTTGGGCCGATGGCACCACTGTCGCTTTCCGTGAGGAGCTGGTCTCGATTCTGGAATTGTTGGCGCAAAATGGCTTGCCGCCTTTCCGCGCCGTCGTGGTGCTCCTGGCAGCCAGTCGCGGGAAAAATCCACCACCCGCGCT
>JAQGOT010000764.1 GCA_028293465.1 Pedosphaera sp.
CAGCTTCAAGCTAACAGCCCGCCCCGGAGCTGTCAAACGCACCCATCAGGCCTCGTCCAGAAATAAGCTGATACGAGATGCGCTGGCATCCGGGTGCCAGCCAAGGCGCGACGAGGGAGCATATCCAAAGGGATCTGCGACCGAGGAGCAACGCCGGCTGGCGCCCGGAGGACCAGCAGATCGGGTCAGGTTATTTCTGGACGAGGCCTTAACGTTTCTCCGCAGCGAGCTTTTCCTGGGCCCTGGAAATTCGCTTCTCCAACGTTTGCTGCATGGACGGTAGCAACGTCAGCAGGTCGCGATACAGATTCATGGCCGGGCCCCAGTGCCCCAATTCCTCCGCCAGCCGGCCGGCATCGAATCCCGCTTCTTTGACCCAAAACAGATCCTGCCGCTCGTCAGCGCGCAAATTCTGCCCGCTCACCAGGTTCAGGTGCCGCTCCAGCGCCAGCTCCAGCCCTTGGCTCTGCTCCTCCGGCGAATGCTTCAACCGGGCCTGCTTTTCCAGCGTCCTCGCCAGCTTCACCTCCGCCTGGCTGCGCGCGGAAATGTCCGCCAGGGTTGAATCAATCACCCTTTGATACGCGTTCGTGGCCGAGTCGTATTGTCCCGGGGACGATTCGGCCAGGCTGAAATAGCAATCGCCCATTCGCCCGATAATCAGCGGAATCATGCTGTTATCCAGGTTGGTGTACGCGGTCAAAATGGCGTCGAAGTTGTTGATGGCCTCCTTATAATTCACCAGTGCCTTGTTGGTGTCCGAGGCGTGCGAACCGCCCGCCGCATCGCCATTGGCGATCAGCGCATCGTTATAGGCAAACTGCGCTTGCAACGCCAGCCGGGGCGGGCAATTGGGCAGAATGCTCAGATTTGTAAAATATCCCATCGCCTCCAAAAAGTTTTGCCGCCCGAACGCCGAGAGACCCGCCATCATCCGCGCCCGAAAAGCGGGCTCAGCCGCCGGCCACTTGTTGAACACATCTTGATAGCTCGCCTCCGCCTTCTGAAAATCCTGTTGTGCCCAGAAAAAATCTCCAACCCAGGTTTGGGCCAGCGGTGCCAGCTCATTCGTGGGAAACTGGGCCACGAAGTTCGTGAATTGCTGGAGCGCGTTGGTTTCACGTCCCGCCTCAGCATTGGCCCACGCCTGGGCAAATTCCGCCCGCGGCAGTGATGCGCTGTTGGTATATTTAGCCAGCCAGGTTTCGTACCGGCTGATTGCCCCCGGCCAATCCGATTCCGCTTCGTAGGTCCGGGCGATGGCCAGTTCCGCTTCCGGCACCAGCGATGAATTGGCAAAACGCTCCACCACGGTCGAAAGTACTTCCCGCGCCCGGCTGGCCTCGGCGTGATGGCCGAACCCCTGCCCCACCAACAGCATGCTCGGCTCGAGCAGCGGGCCGTCCGGATATCCGGCGAGAATCCGGCTCATGGCATCGCTGGCCACGGCCATGTTGGTTTCTTGCAACGCCGCCCGCACCACTTGATACAAAGCCCGCTCACACAACCCGCTCTTCACGGAGGGCATGGCACTGTATTCTTTGATCATCAACTCATAATTGGTGATCGCCTTGCCAAATTCCTTCTGTTGAAATTGAATATCCGCCAGCTTGAACCGCGCCACCGCCTGGTCTTCCGAAAATGGAAGACTGTTCACCGCCGCACTGAACGCCACCGCGCTTTCCGGAATCCTCCCCCCCGCCAGGAGACACCACCCCAGTTGCAACCGCGCTTTTCCGGCAAACTCGCTGTTGGTGAACGTGGTGATCAGCGTCTCGAAATTGCTGCTGGCCTGCTGCAGATAATTCGTTGCGATTTCCAACGGCTTGTTGGTCTCCGCAGTGGATTGCGTCGCTTGGTAATATTGCTTGAGACTCAGTTCGCCCAGGGTAAGCAGTGCCAGGTCGGAACCTTTTTCGGCGGGATAATCTCCCAGAAACGCTTCAAGTCTTCGTGCGGCGGCGTCCGTTTTGCCCTGCTTCAAGTTCAATTCGACAATCTTCAGGATGGCTTGCCGACGCCGCTCCGGCGCCTGCTCCGGACCGAGATTTTTCTCGGAAATTTCCACCGCTTCCGCCAGCCGATCCATGTGCTCCAGCGTTTCCGCGCGGAACGCCACACTCTCGCTTTGCAGATTCGTTCGCCCCGCCTGTTTCACCTCCGCCGCCAAGGTCAGCAGGTTGGTGCTGGTCTGAAGCGCCGCTTCGATCCGCCCCGCCGCCACTTGCACCCGGCCCAGCAGATGTTCCCGCGCCCATTTTACTTCCGTGCCAAGCGTTCGCTGCCCCAGGCGGCCAAGCGTCGCTTCCGCCGCCGCATATTCCTTTTTGGCAAATTCTGCTTCACCTAACAGGAAAAACCCGCGCACCACCAGGTCGCTCGGCGGACTCGCCTCGACGGCTTGCTGAAATGGCCCCGCAGGCTCGCGCAACGCGTCGATAACCAACTGCCAGTTCTGGAGCTTGGACTGCGCTTCGGCTTGCCCCAGCGCTGCTTCCAAACGGCGGCCGGAAGTGGGATACTCCTTCAACAACCGCGCGAACGTCTCGACCGCGCCGGAATAATTTGTCCCCTCAAATTGCGCCTGCCCCGTCCAGAAGGCAAACTGGTCGGCCGCCGTGCCCGCCCGCGGCTGTTCGGCGGCCAGCAACGCGATCACCGCCGGATATTTATGCAGTTTGAACTGCGCTTGCGCCTCAAACAGAACCGCCTCGGTGTAGTGCTCTGAAGTGGGATATTTCTTGGCAAAATCGGCAAACTCACCCTCCGCCTGCAACCAGAACCCAAGCCTGAATTTTTCACCCGCCGCTTGGAACGCCTTGGTTTCCACCGAATTCGCGGCCTGCAACCGCCCGCTCAACGGCGCGAGGAGCATCAAAATCTCCACGAACCAGAGCGTTCGAATTACATTTAAATACCGCTTCATACCGGGCTTGTTATCCGACAATTTCCGCCAGGATACGACTCAAATATTCACCGGTGAAACTCCCGGCTTTGCGAGCCACCTCTTCGGGTGTCCCTTGGGCCACGATTTTTCCCCCGCCCGATCCACCTTCCGGTCCCAAATCGATGACCCAATCCGCAGTCTTGATCACGTCCAGGTTGTGTTCGATCACCAGCAAGGTGTTGCCCGAAGCCCGCAGTTTGAAAATCACCTCCAGCAATTTGGCCACATCATGAAAATGCAACCCCGTGGTCGGCTCGTCCAAAATGTAAAGCGTCTTGCCCGTGGCCTTGCGGGTCAGTTCCGCCGCCAGCTTGATGCGTTGCGCTTCGCCGCCGCTCAAGGTCGTGGCCGATTGCCCCAGGCCGATATAACCCAACCCCACATCGGCCAGCGTCAGGCAAGGATCATAAATCTGCGGCACGGCCCGGAAGAACGTCACGGCCTCATCCACCGTCATGTCCAACACGTCGGCAATGTTCATCCCCTTGTAACTGATTTCCAAGGTTTCGCGATTATACCGCCGCCCGTTGCACGCCTCGCAGGTCACATAAACCG
>JAQGOT010000767.1 GCA_028293465.1 Pedosphaera sp.
TTGCCCCCCTCCATCACCGGTCAACCCATTAGCCAGACGGTGGCTCCGGGTACCAACGTGAGCTTTGGCGTCGCAGTCGCAGGGACGGCACCCTTCACTTATCAATGGCGGCTGAACGGTGCGAACCTCACCGACGGTGGACCATTCACCGGTTCCGCCAGCGCAACGTTGTTCATCAGTGGCGTGGCAACGAACAATGCGGGAAATTATTCGGTGGTCGTCAGCAATGTGGCTGGCTTTGCGACCAGCGCGGTGGCGACCCTGACCGTTAATGTGCCAGGGAGCTGCTTTCCGCCCCCCGCGGGTCTGGTGGGTTGGTGGCCGGGCGAAGGCAATGCAAATGATATTGCCAGCACGGCCAATGGCACGCTCCAAGGCGGCGCGACCGCCGTCGTCAGCGGCGAGGTGGGACTGGCCTTTAGTTTCGATGGAACGAACAGCTTTGTTTCGATTCCCGATGCCCCCGCCTTGCATCCTGCCAATCTCACCATCGAGGCCTGGGTTCGCTTTACCTCGCTGGACTCCGCGGGCTTGGGTGGTTCGGCGGCGGGCGACCAGTATATCGTCTTCAAGCAAAACACCCGGATCGGTGACTTTGAAGGTTTTGATTTGAGCAAGACGCGATCGGGCGGCAAGGACATTTTCCGTTTCCTGGTGACCTCCGCCACCGCCCAAAGCGCCGAAATTCACTCCACCACCGCGCTGACGACCGGGGTCTGGTATCACGTCGCGGCGGCGCGCGGGGCCACCAGTCTTCAGATCTATGTCAACGGCAACCTTGAGGGCCAGACCAACGTCGCCTTCGCGCAGGATTACGGAACCTTGCCGTTGTATTTCGGCACCTCCGGCCAATCGTACTGGGATCACAAACTGAAAGGGACTTTGGACGAAGTTTCGTTGTATAACCGCGCGTTGTCCGCCGCCGAAATTGCGGCCATTTACGCCGCGGGGACGGGTGGGAAATGCAAAGGCGCGGTGGCGCCGACCATCGCGATTCAGCCGGCCAGCAAAATTCTGGTGGTGGGCGGCAGCGTGACCTTCAACGTGCTGGCCGCGGGAACTGCGCCGCTGGGTTATCAATGGCTGAAGGACGGCATCAAGCTGGTCAACGGGGGCAACATTTCCGGCGCGACCAGCGCGGCCTTGACCTTGGCGAATTTGCAGACGACGGACGCGGGCAATTACCAGGTGGTGGTCACCAACGGCTTGGGCTCGGCGACGAGCGCCGTGGCTTCGTTGAGCACGGGCGTTGCGCCGGCGAATGACGCGTTTGCCGCGGCGCAAGTCATCAGCGGCGGCACGGGCACGGTGAACGGCAACAATGCGAATGCTACAAAGCAAGCCGGTGAGCCGAACCATGCGGGCAATGCCGGCGGGGCCTCGGTCTGGTATGCCTGGACGGCTCCTTCGACCAGCCCGGCGACCTTCGACACCACGCTGAGCTCCTTTGACACGCTCCTGGCGGTTTACACCGGCAACTCGGTGAGCGGCCTGACGCTGGTGGCCAACAACAACGACATCAGCACCAATAATTCACGCAGCCGACTGACGTTCACGCCCGTCACCGGAACGGTTTACTATATCGCGGTGGACGGAGCGAACGGAGCCAACGGCAACCTGACCTTGCGTTGGTGTCTGGCGAGCACAGCGTTGCCAAACCTGTTCATTGTCGGCTCGGCCGTCAATCCACGCATCACCACCGAAACGTTCGCGTCCTCCAGTTGCGCCGTGGCGGAAGGTTTGATCCAGGCGGGGACACGACGCCTGATTCGCTTTGACACGCAGACCGAAAACACGGGCACCGCCGATTTGTTCTTCGGGAATCCGGCGAGCAACCCGCGTTTCGTCTTCGCGCCGTGTCACGCGCATTATCATTTCCAGAATTACATGGCCTACCGCTTGCGGGATGCGAACGGAAAAATCGCCGCCATCGGGCTGAAAGTCGGATTCTGCGTTTTGGACGTGTTTCGCTTCGATCCCAATTCGGCGGCGAACGCACTCTACAGTTGCGTCAACCAGGGAATTCAAAAAGGGTGGGGTGACCTCTACGACTCGACGCTGGACGGGCAATGGATCGACATCACCGGCGTGCCCAACGGCAATTACACGATGGAACTCGAAGCCAATCCGCAGGGCATCATCCTGGAGTCGGATTACTCGAACAACCTCACCACCGTTCCGATCTCCATCGGCAACCCCAACGCGGCGCCGTTGAACGACAACTTCGCCGGTTCCCAGGCGCTCCTTGGCGGTTTCACCAGCGTCCCGGGCACCACCCTGAACGCCACCAAGGAAGCGGGCGACCCCAATCACGCCGGCAATGCCGGCGGCCACTCGGTCTGGTATCAATGGACGGCATTGAGCACCAAGGCGGTCACGATCGATACGCTCGGCAGCAGCATCAACACGTTGCTGGCTGTGTACACGGGCAGCAGCCTCGGTGGCTTAAGCCTCGTCGCCAGCAACGATGACATCGGGCCGGGCACTCTCCAAAGCCGGCTCACGTTCTTCGCCACGGCGGGGACGGTGTATCGGATCGCGGTGGACGGCGCCAATGGCGCGACCGGCAACATCATCGTCACGCTCAACCAGACCATCGGCAACGACAGCTTCGCGGGCTGCCAATTTGTCGGCGGGGTCAACGGTCTGGCTTACGGCAGCAATGCCGGTGCGACCCGCGAGCCGGGCGAACCCAATCACGCCGGCAATGCGGGTGGCGGATCGATTTGGTATTGCTGGACGGCGCCGCTCAGCGGTACGGTGACGTTCGACACCGTCGGCAGCACCTTTGATACCTTGCTCGGGGTATACAGCGGCACGGTGCTGACCAACCTCACCCCAATCGCCAGCAATGACGACATCACCGCCGGCGTCAATGTGCAAAGCCGGGTCACCTTCAATGCCACCGGCCTGACAATGTATCACATCGCCATCGACGGCTTCAACGGCGACACCGGCGACAGCACCCTCAACTGGACTCTCAACGCCAGTGCCTCGCGGCCGGCGGCCCTCGCCGGATCCGGGCAGATTCCCAACGTGGGCGTGATCTCCGATGCCGGCAGCTCGGCGCTGACGTTCAAGTTTCTCTCGGAAGGCGAACTCAAGTTGACCATCACCGGCCAACCGCTGCAGCGTTATCGCATCGAAGTGTCTTGCGACATGGCGACCTGGAATCCCAGCGTCACCACCGTTGCGGATGCTTCCGGCAACGCCTATTTCACCGACAAAACCACCATGCACTCGGACCAGCAGGGCGATGCGATCTGCGGACCGGGCCAGGTGGTCGGGGTCGTGACTTCATCCCGCAAAGGCCGCTTCTACCGGGCCGTCGCGCTCGGGGCGAATTAAGATCGGCTGGTAATTCTACGAAGTTGGGCGTCCTGGTCCATTGTGGCCAGGACGCCTTTCTGTTGAAAGGGGTGAGAGGCGTCCGATTCGTTGGAACAAAGCCTGTGCGATGGCGTTGTTGGAATCGGCAAGCGAAAAGCCGTTGATTCCCCCTGCGCTTCGGATTGCAATGAGTGTGCCAGCAAATTTCCCGGTCGGCTAATATGACAAACTTGCCACCATTGTTACGCGACGGCTTCGCTGTCGTGACAATTTAGCGTCATCATCATTTCGTCAACACTTCGTAACATTCGTCACTTTTCCGGCACGTGAACGTCGGTTGTTTTGCGTGCGTCTCGGGCTATAAAGAGCGTGCTGGACCTGCCATCGATGGCGGAGGCAGCGGGACTGCCCGGTCGCACAGACTGACGGGCGGTTCGCCTGGACGAATCACGAAATCGAAATCACCGGAAATCATGAAGCGCGTAAAAAACACCTGGACTTCTCCCTTGGGCGGAGGCCGCAACTCAAATCAGCCTGGCCGGAACTTTGCCGGCATGCTCACCGCCTTCGTCGCCCTGACGAGTGCGCTTTTGCCTTCGACCCAGGCGGCACCACAGCCTGCCCATAATGTCTCGGCCGCGAACATCAACGTCGTGCAAATCGACACCGGCAACACCTCAAACTCGGTCGCAGTGACCACGACGCTGAGCATCAATGATCTTCGGATTCGTGACGGCTCGAACCGCGGTGATTATAACCTGCAGGTCGGAGACACTCCCGGAGATGACCTCACCACCGGGTTGGTGATGACCTCCGTTTCGGAGAATGGACGCGATAACTTGGAAGGTACCGGGACGAACTACATGGCCAGCGCGTTCGATGGCACGCGGAATTTTGGCACCAACGAATTCACCTCCGGTTACTGGGTGGTGATGCAGGATTGCACGACCTCCCGCTCCGAGTACAACGCAAATTGTGCGGCGGCGTTTTTCCGATACACCAACTGGCTTTGCGGTTGGGCCCGCAACGCCACGGCCATCAACGGCGGCACGAACGACCTTTTCACGGGTTCGCCCGGGCTGGTCCTCGGCACGCATTTCAAGGGCGTGAGCAACGGCAGGTCCCTGGTGGATTTGCGCGAGTTTGGCTATTCCAGCAGCAACGGTGTCTTGATCGTCAATCATGCCAAGAACGAGGGTAATTTCGCGTTGTCGCAAACGAACACCGACGGCACCTGGTCGCTGTATGTGAAAGACAACAATGGCAACGGCACCTCGTACGAGCAGGATCCGGTTGCGTTCGTATTTGTTCCCCGGACGAACACCACGGTGATTTCGGGCCGGTTCCTGGCCGATGCCTCTCTGCTGATGTATAGCGGCGATTCCCCCCGGTTCGCGGTCAGCAATATCGAAACCGGCCGGTGGCGGTTGACGATCCCGGGATACACCCCCGCCACCGGCGTGCTGATTGTGTCGCCTGAAGGTGGCCTGAGCCTGAATAACGACAACGTGGTCAGCTACCAGCCAGATGGTGACGGCTGGATCATTGAGTCGCGGGATATCGTCGCGAGCGTGAGCTTCCCGGTGCTGGAGACGCCGACGGATCAGCCCGTTGCTTCCTTTGTTTTCATTCCGGCCGCGACCCCCGGCTTCACCGTTACGCCCACCAACGGCCTGAATACTTCGGAAAGCGGCGACGCCGCCACCTTCAAGGTGGTGTTGGATGTGCCCCCGACCGACAACGTGACCATCGCGCTGACGTCGAGCAACCCTTCGGAGGGCATCGTCGGGCCGGCCTCCCTCACATTCACGACCAACAACTGGAACACGCCCCAAACCGTCACGGTCACCGGCCAGGACGACGCCATGCTGGATGGCCCGGTCAACTACAGCATCATCCTCGCACCCGCGGTCAGTAATGACACAAATTACAACGGCCTTGATCCCGTTGACGTTTCCGTCGTGAACGCGGACAACGATCAAGCGGGCGTCACCGTGAGCCCCACCAGCGGCCTGGTGACCACCGAGGCCGGGGGCACCGCCGCATTCTCCATCCGCCTCAATTCGCAGCCAAGCGCGAATGTCGTCATCGGCCTCACCTCCAGCAATCCGTTGGAAGGAACGGTTTCGCCCGCTGCGTTGACGTTCACGCCGCTGAACTGGAAAACCAACCAGACGGTGATCGTGACGGGCGTCGATGATGTTCAGGACGACGGCGACGTGGCTTACTCGATCACCACGGCTCCCGCCACGAGCGCTGATCCAAACTACAATGGCTTCAAAGCGCCGGATGTTGCCGTGGTCAACCTTGATGACGATGGTGTTTCTATCACCCTCAATGCCGGGACCAACCATCAGATCGCCGTGGTCGAAGGCAGCGCCACCACCTTTGACTATGTCATGGGCTCGCAACCGGCCGGCGATGTGATCATCACCATCACCTCCGGCAACCCCGGCAAAGGGACGGTTTCACCCGCGACCATCACTTTCACCAGCAGCGATTGGAACACGCCCAGGACGGTGACCCTGTCGGGCGTGGACAATTTCGCGGTGGACGGAAACACCACCTATACCATCACCAGCACGGTGACCTCGGGTGATCCGGCCTATGCGGCCCTCACCATCCCCGATATCGCGGCCACCACGATTGACAACGAGGCCCTGTTGAAGCTGCCTTCCGGCGATTGCATCTACGGGCTGGGAATGCCCGCGATCGGCATTGATGGCCGCGCCACGCTGGTGGACCTGGACACGGTCGCCTACGCGGGCGGTTCGTTGACGGCCGCGCTGACGACCAACGGCACGGCGGACGACCGGTTGGAAATCCGCAACCACGGGAATGGCACCGGCCAGATTGGTGTGTCCGGCAACAATGTGAGTTACGGCCCGGACACGATCGGCAGTTTCTCCGGCGGCAGCGGCACGACGCCGTTGGTGGTCACGCTCAACGGCAGTGCCACCACGGCTGTCGCCGGGCGCAAGCCGCCAGTAGCCAAGGTTGTTGATCGTGGGGACGTAGACGTACACCTTATTCCCCGAACACGTCACATTGGGTATGTCCTTAATTGGGCCAAGGGTGCTTTCAAGTAATAGGATGGGGCCAAGGAACACAGTGAACGTAATATCCGCAGCCCAAAACGGGCAACTCAGCCGCAAGGTGGCCGTGGTGTTCACGTCATAGGCGGAGAAGCCCACGGTCACGCCCGTGGTGGCATACCTGGCCAGCACATTGTTCTGCACTGTGGTGGGCGCGCTCACGCCCCCGGTCACGTCAAGCGTCGCGGTCACCAGATCCCAGTCAGAATCGTTTAAGTTGACCACATTGAAGGTGACCGAAGCGGTGCCGGGACTGCCGCCCGCTGGTAACGTGACCCAACTCGCGCACGCCGCATGCGTGTCCAATTCAATGGCAGGGCTCAGCAGATACAATCCCCAGCTTGGGTTGGGATTGCCGTCGCCACGGGCCGACTCCTCGCCGCTCGGGTGGAACTCTATTTGGATGTTTCCCCCCAGGTGGTCGAAGGCGATGTAGCAGCATCGAAAGGCCTCCTCAGCCGCGGCTTGGGAGCGGAAGATCGGGAAGCCGTCCACGCCGGTAAAAGGCACCCCGATCAAGTCCGCCTGGTCCACTGGCGTAATGGTGCCGCCCGTGTCCGCGGTGACCGCCTCGCCCGCGCCGGCGCTGGCGTAGCTGAAATGATCCACGTCGATCACCGTGATCGGGATGCGGGTCACGTTGTAGCCGCTGCCGCCGATGCCGGTGGAGGTGATGTAAAGCCCCGTGGAATAACCGTGCGCGGTGACCTTGAGGGTGGCCACGTTGGCACTGCGCGAACGCTGGGCGGTGGTCGTTACGCCTTCAGGGTGCGGGCTGGCCCGAGTGCTGCCGTTGTAATACGCGCTCCAGCCTGCCCCCAGATCGTCCTCATCCCCCACCACCGAATAGGCAAGGATCGGGGTCGCGCCGCTGTAGCTGTAGAAGACTGCGCCGCCACAATAGAGGATGACATAGCGCCCCGCCGGGAAGCTGCTGGCACCAAATCCCAGCAGGCCGGGAGACGATGATGCCCAACTCCAGCTTCCGCCGGTGTAACCCTTGCAAGTGTAACTGGTGCCGATGGCCGGCGGGCAGGCCGCACAGTCGCCAAGCTGGAGATTGAAATACTCGTCCCACACCAGCGGGAAATTGCCTTCCTCACCTGCCACGCCATCCACCCTGATATAATAGTCGGTGCCCGCAACCGCGTCGAAGCCCACCATGCTGCCGATGTCCCAGTGCGCGTAGCTGGTTCTCCAGGCCGCGGATGGGATGTAGCTGACTTCGGTGAGCGCGCCCACCGATGCGCCGGTGAAGATTTGCAGCACGGTGCGCAGCCTGGGCGACGCCTCTTCATTGCGCCAGGTGGCGAAGAAATACGAGTGAAAGGCGCCCGTGGTCGGCCCGGTGAAGCTCGGCGCGGTCCACTTGGCCCAGACGGTCTTGCCGTTATTGGTCGGCTCGCCAACCTCGGCGGATGAACCGATGTTGTTCGCCGAGATGGCACCAGACCTTCCGGTGATGACTGTGGCGCTGGCGAAGGTATCGTTCATCAGTTGCGAAGGGGGTTGTTTTGGGCTTCAAGTATCTGCGCCTTCATGTCTTTGACTTCCAGATCGATCAGGCAGCGGACCAGGTGTTTATAGGCCACGGCGGGAAGGCGGTTGGCCACACCAGGGGAAACGCGGTCCCCGATGGCAAGCACGGCTTGCGCCCGGAAATGGTCGCGGCTGGTGTTGAGTTCCAGGCGGACGCGTTCCACGGAAACGGAAAATTGGTAAATGCCTTCGTAGGCTTCATCCTGGGTGAAGTGGACTATACCGCGTTGCCGTTGGGGCTTGCAGCATTCGAGCGCACAGTCAATCAGGGGGCTTTGGAGTTCGCAGAGCAGGGGAATGTCCAGGGCAACGAACGGACGCAAGGCGATGCCCGCCCGCTCCAAAGCGAGGGCGGCAAATTCAGCATCAGCGGTGATTGTGTCCGGGTTCAATTTCATTTCAAATTTTGTTGGAGACTGCCTGCCAGCGGAGTTGTTGCCGCTGGCAGGCGCGTTCTTCGCAAAGCGGTGTAGTAACCAGCTACACCCCTCCGATGCCCGCGCCATGAACGCGCGGGCAAATTCAAACTATGGGCGAGCGCGGGTGTCCACTTTTGAAGCGCTCGATTACGGCGATCATGTTTTCCGCCCGTGCCAAAGGTTCCGAAGTGCTGTACTGGTTCAGGAACAATTGCAGCCAGCGGTGCGCTTCCGAAAACGGAATGACAGCTTTGAGGGCCAGCTTGCAGCGGTGGGCATCCCCGCCGCAGATCGTGAGCATCTCAGGTTCTAATTTCTTGATGATGGCCTCAACTTGGGCGCGGGATTCATGGCGGGCCAGAACAACCATTTCAGCTTCCAAAGCTTCGATCTGCTCACCAATGGTTTTTAAATAAGCCTGGTTGCGTCGGCGTACACCGGGCAACAGTTCAAGCTTGGTGTTCAACACAGACAACTCACGAAGCTTTTCGTCCGTTGCCTTGTCAAAGTGCTGATCTCCCGGTTGGTGAGCAGTCAGAGCTTCACCTATCGGCCCGCTCAACTCCTGTTTTAGCCGGGCAGAGTCCGCCTCAAGTTGAGGATGGACCGTATCCAGGCGGGCCAATTCGCCTTGGGTTTCGCGGTAGGTTTTGGCCAGCTTTTTAAGCGATTCGAGTTTTTGCATGGTTGGTGTGTGGGGGTTTGCCTGGATAATTCTATTGGCTTTTGAACAGGATTCCGCCGCGCTGATCGCCAACGCCCGCGCCAAACATGCTGGAAATGCGCTGTGTTGCCGCGCCCATCTGGTGATTGACGTACTGCACTTGATGCACCGAAAGGCCGGTGGCGGCATCGGTGACCGTGGTTACGGTGCCATTGTTGGCATCGGGGAACGCCTGGGTGTAGTCGGCGGGCAGGCGGGCAGATATAACCAGGGCGGATTTGCAACCCGCAAAGCCGAACATGTTGCCGGTATTGGGGAG
The DNA here is from genome assembly GCA_028293465.1 of Pedosphaera sp. Classification (GTDB taxonomy): domain Bacteria; phylum Verrucomicrobiota; class Verrucomicrobiia; order Limisphaerales; family Pedosphaeraceae; genus JAQGOT01. The sequence goes on from JAQGOT010000767.1 coordinate 9,367, forward strand.
ATTTGGCACTTCGACGGGGTCAAAACCGGCCATCTTGGGGAGCTTGTTGTCAGTGACCATCTCGGGCGACTGGATGGCAGCGAAGTAAGCCAACGAAGTGTCATTCCCAAGCTGCATGTAGTACGGCGTGTTGAGAAGCGCGTAACGCCCAATGTGTGGAACGCCCAACGGATTTAAAACCCCGGCCGCAGCGCCCAAGGTGGCCTTTACGAAATCAATCAGGCTGCATACAACCGGCGCGTTGGTGAAGTTGGCGGCGGTCATTTTGGTATAGACCAGGTCGCAAAAACTGGAGGCAAGCGCATAGGAGGCGGCGGGCGCGGCTTCATCGAATAAGCGACGCACGGTGCCGCCAAGCTGGTTGGAATTGAAGGTTATTGGAACGCCCTTGAATTCGGTGATGGTGACCGGAACATCGGTGGTGACCACGTTCGCATCGGGCCAACCCGTGACGGGGTCGTAGGTCTGCACAGCGGGAATGGCAACAATGCGGGCATCGACCACCTGGTCCAACTTTGCTTTCTCGCTGCTGAAATCGGTCGAAATCATGGAAAGCAGCGGCAACTGTGTAACGAACAGTTCAAGGGTGCGTTGGGAAATGAGCGTGCCAGCAAGCGTGCCCAAGCTGTTCGCGGCCATGAGTTCGACCATGCCGAAAGGCATATCGTCGCCTTCGGCCAGGCGCGGTTTGAACTCTTTGGCATAGAGTGCGCCGCGTGCTTTTGGATCTTGCTCCTTCATGTAGGCGAGCAGGACGCTTGCCGTGGAGGCTCTGGTGATTTGGGTTCTCATGATTGCTTGGTATGGGGTTCGGATGGTTGGGGGGCGGTTGGTTTAGGGTTGGTAACGGCGGCGCGGGCAAAGACTTCCTTGATGAAGTCGGCTTTGCTGTAGCAACCGCTGAAATCGGCGCGGATCGCGGCGGCTTGGGAGCGCATGAAATCGCGTTCGACCAAGTAAGGATCGAAGCCAAACACCAGGACGCACTTTTTGCGCTGGGCCAGGGTGCTGGCATCGGACCAAATGGCGCGGGTGTAACCCAAGCCCGCCTCTACGCGGTGGCGGGTGCGCTGGCAGGGGAAATTGCTGGTGATGGCTGCGGAAAGACAGAGCGAGGACATACCACAACGCGCGGCCAATTCTCCCACCGTTAAGCCATCCTGGATAATGGCAATCCGCACGGTGTTTGCTTCCACCGTTTTCGGCTTTCTCATCTTTGCAATCGCGCTGGCCATGGTTCAAAAAATTAGCGCTCGGTGCGCTTTAACGGTCCCTAGTTGAGCAGGCGGGCTGCGGAGTTGGCTTTCGTTTACGTCGTTAACGTCGCGCCTTTCACGCTCACACTAAACCATGTAATCCCACGCAACGATGGGACTGTCAAACACTATTTGAAGTTTTCAGCGGGGACGGATACTTAAAAGGGATGGCCAAAACGAGCGGTCTAATGAATGACCGAGAAAGGGCGATCTGTGCGCGGGTGAAGCAGTTTCGCGAGCAGATCAAATGGCCGCAACCGGCTTTGGCAAGCGAGTTGGGATTGACCAAGGACAAGCTGGCCAGCATCGAGTATGGCCGCACTCCGCTGCGTTACAACACAGCCATTCAGCTCTGCCATGTCTTTGATCTAAACCCGCATTGGCTGGCGACAGGCACGGGCAACATGAGGCCAACAAATGCCCTCCAGATGTTTCCCACTTTGGAAACCGTCGCAAAGGACCGGCTTTTTACCGAGGTGCTCGATGCGGAGTTGACAGAAGCCGGGCCTAAGCGGACGGTCAAGGATTCCAAAACGGCCACGGTGGCGGATCGTGACTACGTCGCGGAGTTGATGAAGGCGGTTATTGAGAGTTCGGATGCGGGGAATTTTGCCAGCCCGGAAGATCGGATGTTGTTTGCAAAGGAAGC
>JAQGOT010000744.1 GCA_028293465.1 Pedosphaera sp.
GTCGTTACAGTCGTAACAAATCGCTTGCTCGGTCTTCCAGCCTCTGACGACTGAGCTTCTCCCACTCACTTACTCCCCGGCGGTCGAGACTACCGACGAGGCGAGCCGCCTCCGCTTCAGGCCCCCAACCCCAACGCCGGTTGCGGAACGAAGCCCCGGGTTGCCCGACTCACCGAGGGCTACCCGGGGTAAACCGAACCACCTTGCTCCATCACTCTCGCGCCGTGCGCGGCGAGCCTCAGTGAGCATCTCCAGGCGCTGTAACGATGGACTCAAGCGATCTGGGGCTGAGGGCCACCGCCCGCCTGGCGCCCGGAAGATCAGCAGAGGGTGTCAGGTCATTTGTGTCCGCGGCCCGAAGGTGGAACCTTGTTTTCTTCGCCGCTGCCAAATGGTTCTGGACTACAGAGAAAGGCTCAAATACCCTCAAACTTGTGGGAAGATCAGCGCTGCACGACGCGGCCGAATACCACTGTTAGGCATCATTACACGCATGACAACTGTCTCCAGAATGTGGAATGAAAGCGACGACAGGAAGTATGCCGCGTTTTACATGGAGAAACTCAGACGAGGAGAGGACGCTTTCTTTGGCCTCATCGAAGGGCCGGGAGGGAGTTCGGTCGTTCCCATTTTGATTGAAGAATTTCGGCGTGATGCCGATCCCAAAGTGAGGAAGGCGCTTATCAGGGTCATCTCGGAGTTTCGCTTGCGTTCGAGTGTTCCCTTTTTTGCAGAGGCGCTTCGCGACGCTAGCCCACTTGTTTGGAAGGCAGCTCTCGATGCTTTTTTTGCTGTTCCGTGCGCTGAGTCGCTTGCTGCGTTAGAATCTGTCGGCGAATCCGTTCAAGACAAGAAGCAGCGAAGTTGGTTTTCCGAAGCGATCGATCAGTTGAGAGAGCAGCTGGCAAAGGATGAAAATGCCTAAGTCGCCGGAGCTAACCACCGTTCGCGTCCCGCACCTGCGGGATTCCGTCCTGCGACGCGGCACGGTTCACGTCACCGTTTGGCGTTGGTTCAGCTTTCTACGTTAGGCCGCACCCCACACCATGTCTGTTGAGATGGGCATCACAAACAAGCGCACCGGCGAGTATCGGACGGTGCCGGTAGCTACGTTGCAGGCATTTCGTGATTACTGGCTTCCAGCTTCCAAAGCTTTAGGCTTGCGATTGGTGTCACGTCTCCAGGATGGTTCATTGACTACAGTTGAGACCGAACAGATTCCGGTCATCGTTGACGAGTTGAAGCGTTTGCGAGCATCCGTCGTTGACAGGCAAGAGTATGTTGGGATTATTGCCCGGATTGACGGGATTCTCCAGACGTTTGAGACCACAGACTCAGCGGAGAGCGAGTATGATTTTGGTTGAGCATACAGACATTGTGCGGAGTATCAAGTCGCCGGAGCCGTTGGTCGGTCAGTTCCGCTACCGCGGTTCACGCCGCCGGTCGGCGGTGGCTCAGCTCACCTCGTTGGCCGGAACTTTTAACGGCACGATGAAAACTCGGAACTACCAGAATTTATACCGGCGGACCTATGCGACTCTGGGAATAAACCTCAGGGCACAGCATGGTTTCTCGGCTGCCGAAATTGCTGCTGCGGAGAAAAAGCTTGGCCTCAAGTTGCCAACCGCTTTGCGCGATTATTACCTGGTTGCCGGCCGCGAATCCTCCCTGAATCATGCTCGCAACCGGTTTTACGCACTCGCCAAGTTGGAGACGCATTCCGGGAAACTCGTCTTCATGGAAGAGAATCAGTGGGTTGTTATTTGGGGGATCACTGCGAGTTCCAAGCCTGAGGATGATCCTGCCGTGTATCAAGGACCGATCGTGAATGGGGAGCCGAGCGGGTGGTATCTTGAGGAGCGAAAAATCTCGGTTTTCCTGGTATTCATGCTGCACCTGCAAGCCGCCTATGGTGGCGGGATGGCATGCACCGCGTCTGGTCCGGCCAGGAAGAATCTCGTCGCAGCGCTCGACAAAGGTTGGCATTTTGGAGGAGAGGTAAACGGGATGCGAACCTATAGCAAAGATAAAAAGGCGGTTTGCTTCCTCAAGTGGCAGGATTCTCCCGCCGATGAAGGGACTTGGAGAGTTTTCGCTGGTGCCTGCGAGAAGGAGGGCTTGGAAGCCATCGCCACGGAGTTAAACCTGAAATGGGATTGAGGATGATAGCCACCGCGTTCAACAAAATCGGTGCGGCCAATACCACTATTAAGTAGCTTGCCATGCGCCTCTTGCTTTCACTTTTTATTTTGCTCGCACTAACAGGTTGTGCGCACCATAAGCTGGCAGTTTGGGTCACGCAGCAGCAGTTGACCGAGTTCACCGGGCGTGCTTTGACCGCCATGCGTGTTCACGAGGGGGTGCGTTTGGCGAGTGGTGCCACGACTCCAATAGTGGGCGATTACGACTCGACGCAGCCGATCCGCTACACGACACAGACACGGCCATCACCCACGGTGATTGTTCACGTCCCGACGCGCAGCATTCCTTCGTATGCTTACACAGAGTTTGCGTTCGATGCTCAGTCAGGGATCATCACGGGCGTTAGCTATGGCACGATTCATCAATGAGGTGAGAGGTGGGGCAACGGCCTAACCTTCGCCGCAGCCAACGCGGGCAAGCCAATCTGGTTTGCCGGAAAGTCGCGGGTCGGCTTGAGTTCCCCGTCCGCGTGCCTTAACTTTGGTTTCTAGGTTGCCATGCTTCGTTCACTCAAATTCATTATTTTGTTTGCGTGGCTCGCGGTTGCGGCGACAGGCGTTGTGATTGCTCACCTTGGTCTTGGCTTCGGATGGAGCATTTCTATCGGCGTCGCCGCCATCGCACTCGCCGCAGTCTTCCTGAACGGTTGGCTGGCGACTTGGGAGGACGAGCAGCCTGGAGGCTTTCATAACCCCAAGCCGGAGCAGAAACAGAAGGATTCGAGACATGAGTAGATTCTGTCAACCATGCGCTGCCGCGAACCCGGCCATCGCGCCCTGGTTGCAATCGCTGCCCCCCGAGGGTCGCGTCGTTGAACTTAATTCGTTGCGTGAACCATGAAGTCGCGGCCGCTCTACGGCATCGACGATCTGGTGAAAGCCATCAGCCTCTTCGGCGAAGCGGACGAGAAGCGCTCGCATCCCGACGATCGGTGCCGGACAACGCTCCATTTCCGACAGAAGAATCTGTCGCTCGGTTTCAGCGGCGATGATCGCTTGGTCTTTATTGCGGCACTCGAAGGCGAAGAAGAGGTAGAGCTCTGGGGGGGCTCGTCCATTCGAATTGGCGCGGCGCGGATCTGATTTGAGGCAGTGGATCGAGCGTTCCGGTCGTCGCGCGCAGGCGCACCATGATTCCTTCGGTGCCCGCATCGAAGTGCGGGAAGAAGGCGTCACGTTTTGCTTCTCGGCTGAGGAGTCAAAGCGCCTCGAAGGCGTCCAGCTGTCTCCCGCATGACGATTCTGACAAAGAAAGAGTTCAACTGTGCGCTGGAGCAAACCCGGCCATCGCGCATCGGTTGCAGGCGGGGCTTCTCGCGGGCCGGGTCGCTGGGCTCGTTGGCAGGCGGTTGAAAAACCCTGTGAAACGCCGCGTGGGGGCACGTGGCCGACAGCATTTGCGTTGAACTGCCGCTGCTGGATAAAACCGATGCCCTCACCGGACAGTTACATCCCATCGCGCGTTGCCCCGGGACGCGGATTTAGGTAATGTTGCTTGTGATTTGGACCTTCTTTCGTCATTCGAGCTTCGACATTCTTCAATTGCTTTCCTTGGGCCTTATCCAGTTTCCTTTGCGGGTTCGCCCAAACAACGCTATGATTTAGAGGTGGCTTGCGCAAAGAAACTGGCGGTCCTGGCCGTTGTTGTCGTCGGATTGACCGCCTGCAAACCCAATTTTACCCAATCTAAAACCCAATTTCCCGTGCCAACCTCCCTCAACGCCCCCGCACCGACTCACGCGCACACCAACCGGCTCGCGCATGAAAAATCGCCCTACCTCCTCCAACACCAGTATAACCCCGTGGACTGGTATGCCTGGGGCGAGGACGCCTTCGCCAAGGCGCGCCAGGAGAACAAGCCGATCTTCCTGAGCATCGGCTATTCGACCTGCCATTGGTGCCACGTCATGGAACGCGAATCGTTCGAGAACGAGGACATCGCCCGGTATCTCAACGAAAACTTTGTCAGCATCAAGGTGGATCGCGAAGAGCGCCCGGATGTGGATAAGATTTACATGACCTTCGTCCAGGCCACGTCCGGCCAGGGTGGTTGGCCGTTGAACTCCTTTCTCACGCCCGACCTGAAGCCCTTTTTCGGCGGCACCTATTTTCCGCCGGAGAGCAAGTATGGCCGGCCAAGCTTTCTGGATCTGTTGAAACAAATCCATCAGCTCTGGGACACGCGTCCTGGCGACGTCGCCGCTTCCGCCCTCCAGTTGCACGGCCAACTTGAGCAGATGAATGCCAAGGCGGCCACCAACGACGTCTCGCTCAACCGCACCGCGATCGCCCACGCCGCCGCGCAGTTCAAGGAAACCTACGACCCGCGCAACGGCGGATTTGGCGACGCCCCGAAATTCCCGCAACCCAGCCAGCCCGCCTTTCTGCTCCGCCACGGCGTCCATGCCAACGACCAGGAGGCCGTGCGCATGGTTTTGAACACCTGCGATCACATGGCCGCCGGCGGCATTCATGATCAGCTCGGTGGCGGTTTCGCCCGCTATTCCGTGGATGCCCATTGGCTCGTGCCGCATTTCGAGAAAATGCTCTACGACAACGCGCAGTTGGTGAATCTCTACCTCGACGCCTATCTCGTCAGTGGCGAGAGCCGTTACGCCGACACCGCCCGCGACATCATCCGTTACGTTCTGCGCGACATGACCCATCCCGAGGGCGGCTTCTATTCCGCCGAGGATGCCGACAGCGAAGGCAAGGAAGGCAAATTCTATTGCTGGACGCGCGCCGAGTTGGCCAAGCTGCTGACTCCCGAAGAATTCAATGTCACCGTCCGCTACTACGGCATTACGGAGCAGGGGAACTTTGTGGATCACAGCGATCCAAGTCCTTTGCCCAGTCAAAACATCCTCAGCCTCGTCGAGCCCAATCTGCCCAAGGCGGACGAACCGTTGCTGCAATCCGCCAAGGCCAAACTCTTCGCCGCCCGCGCCCAACGGGTGCGGCCGCATCTCGATGACAAGGTGCTCGCCTCCTGGAATGGATTGATGCTCGGCGCCGTGGCCCGTGCCTATGCGGTTCTCGGGGACGAATCCTATCGCGCCGCCGCGGAAAAGAATCTCGCTTTTCTCCAGGCCAAGCTCTGGGACCCGAAATCCAAGACTTTGTTCCATCGTTGGCGTGACGGACAGCGGGACACAGTCCAGTTGCAACAGGCCTATGCCTATCTGCTTGCCGGCGTCATTGATTTGTATGAGGCTACGCTCGACCCGCAACACCTTGATTTCGCAATCGCCTTGGCCGACGGCATGATCGCCCGATTTTACGACCGCGAACACGGAGGATTCTGGCAGAGCGCCGGTTCCCCCGACCTCATCCTTCGCGTCAAGGAGGATTACGATGGCGCCGAACCTTCCGGCAATTCCGTCGCCGTGCTGGCCCTGCTCAAGCTGGGCGCCATCACTGAACGCGCCGAATATAAACAGGCCGCCGAGAAAACGCTGGGACTCTTCGGGTCACGATTGCAGAATTTTCCCCAAGCCGTTCCTTATTTGTTGTTGGCGTTCGATTTCTCCCTCGACGAACCGAAGCGGGTCGTGATTGTGGGCGATCCCGCGAAGCCTGAAACCCGCACCCTGCTGCGCGCCGCGCATTCTGTGTATCAACCCAACAAGGTGGTGCTGGGAAATACGGGTCCGGTTGAGCCCTTCGCGAAAACCTTGCCGACCAAGGATGGTGCTACGGTTTATCTCTGCACCGGAACTGCCTGCCAGGCACCCACGCACGATCCGGCGAAAATTCGGGAGTTGTTGAAGTAGATCGGTGAAGCGATCAGATGTAATACATCTTCTCTTTGTCCGCGCTTTGATCGAGCAATTTCTGGAAGGTGATTCCGCTCGCCGTTTCATCGACGGCTTTCTGCAGCTTCTCCCACGCGGCCCGCAGTTCCGGTGGGCACAGAGGATCGCTCAAGGCGGGTGAATCAAACACCTGCCCGTGCACGCAACGCAGCACATCCGCCATCGTGATTTCCGCCGGCGGCCGAGCCAGCAGGTAACCGCCTTCCTTGCCGCGCACACTCTTGACGATCTGCTGCGACTTCAGCTCGATCAAAATCTGGACCAGGTAATTCGGCGGGATGCCTTGCTCCGCCGCCAGATCTTCAACCCGCAACGACTCGCCTGATTGGTAATGCCGCGCCAGCCCGACCACCGCCCGGGCCGCGTAATCACTCTTCGCGGAAAGCTTCATGCTGGCAACGTAGGCAGACTCCGGCAAATTCGCAACGAAAACTCGATGGAAAACTCGTGGTCAGGACTTCGCGGGTGTCGATGCCCCAACACCCCGGGCTTTGGGCTCACGCGCATACAGCTTGGGATCAAACCCATACTCCTTCGCAAACTCATCAATGGGTGCCTCGATATAAATCATCCGCTTTTGGAATGGATCGCGAAACGCCAACCGCACCGCCCGTAACGCAATCCGCTGCCGCCCCTTCGACGCCGCCGCCTTATCGGGCCCGTAGAGCGGATCCCCCACAATTGGATGCCCCGCAGCGGTCAGGTGAACGCGGATTTGATGCGTCCGGCCCGTGGTGGGATGCGCCTCAATCACCGCCATGTTCGCCAGCGTGGTCACCACCCGAAACTGCGTCTCAGCATCCTTGGGCAACAGTGCGGAGTTTTGCGTGCGCAATTCCGGATCCGCATCCCGCGGCGCCGGGCGTTTCCCCGGCGGGGCGATCCGCATCCGACCCTTCATGGTGGGATCAACCATCAGCGGCAGGTTGCAGGTCCATTCCTTCTGTTTGGGCAGGCCATGCACCACCGCGAGATAATGCTTTTCCACACTCCGCGTCTCAAACATCTCGCTGAACGCGCGGAGCGCGCCTGGGCTTTTCGCCAGCAGCAGAATCCCCGTTGTCTCAGCATCGAGCCGGTGAATGAAGCGCAGATATTTTAAATTGCGCGAATGCGCCCAGAAATCTCCCGCATTGAGGGAGGATTGGAGCGCGAGTTGCAAATTGCGACCGGTCTGATCCCAGGAATCCGGCGCACACAACCAACCCGCCGGCTTGTCCACGGCCATCACCGACCGGTCTTCGTACAGGATTGGAATGGTCAGGTTCCCGTCGGAAAGCTCGATATGTTTAGGTTTAGCCACGCGCGACAATAAGCAATTACCCCGCCGTCCTCAACCACAGAAGGCAGGGCAGGCGGGGCCTGCACCCTTTTTGGGGGAGACAGCAGGGCTTATCATCAGTTTTCTCCGGGTTATCTCCATCTGCGCCAAGTTCCCATTCCTGATCTCCTGATTCACCCTTCGCATTAATGTGCCCGGGCAGGCACATCCACAGTTGCCTCCAGTGCGGCAATCAACGTATCCGGCTCATAATCCCCTTCATGCCGCACCCCATTCACAAAGAACGTAGGCGTACCCCTCACTCCGGCCCGGACCCCGCTCGCGAAGTCCTCCTGAATCCGCGGCAGATGGGCCTCCGACTCCAATTCCCGGACAAACTGCGGGACATCCAATCCAATGGCCGTCGCGTATTGCACCAGGTCATCATCCTCCAGCGCGTCCTGATTCTCGTATAACAGGTCGTGCATTTCCCAGAATCGACCCTGCGCCCCGGCTGCCTCCGCCGCCTCCGCCGCGTGTTCCGCGTGCGGATGCACTTCCACCAGCGGGAAGTTGCGAAAAGCGAAGCACAATTCATCGCCCAACCGTTCCTCGACCACCTGCAGGCTCCAATAAGCCTCCCCGCAATAGGGACATTCGTAATCCCCATACTCCACCAGTTTAAAAGGCGCGGTCAACGGCCCTTGAATGTGGTCGCGTTTGGGGTTGGGCAGGATCTTCCGTCCCGCTTGAACATTCATCGTTGTTTCACGTTTCATTTTTGCCTCCTTTATTTCTCGTTCCTTTAATTGGCTGAAAATTCAAATATTTTAGCTCCCGTTATCAACCTCAATTCAGTCCCGGACTTCGTCAATCAAGGCCTTTCCTGAAACTTACGGCGGGCAGATGACCGTGACGGCGCGGCCTCACCAGCGAAACAGGTCTTGGAGGATTCCTTGTCGCATCCGATTTGAATAGGTGGGCTGCCAAGGCGTCAGACTTCGGTGCATGGTGAATTAAGACGCCGCCCAAACCCGTCCCCTGTGGCGGACGGTGCGGCGTTGCGTATCCTGCGGACCCTTTCGATTGGCCTTTGCAAGAGCGGATTTATTAAGTATAAAAAATAGCGCATGGCCTGAATGTAGTTTTGATTATGAGTCTTCTGGAAATCCCAGGGGGTGAAGGCGGTCATGGGTTGACCGCGCGGCAGACTGAGTTCCCGCTGGACGTTGTCGTGTGCGCGTGGTGCCGGCCGGGGTCGCGCGGAGTGGGTTCGGAAGCGTTGTCGCATGGGATTTGTCCGCGGCACTTGCGCAAGATGCTGTCGCAGGGAGAACCAAAACTGAAGAGAAGACGGAAGCCACGGTCGGCTTTTGAAAATGTTGCCTGTCTCCCGTTTGATTCGGATCCAGCACCGTTCGCCTCCGGGTGGCGGTTGGTAGATTGTTGAAATTAGACCGGGGGCTCAGGCGGTCTATTGGTCCCGTTCAATGCTTCAAGCCGATGAGGAGAATCACCAGGTCGATGATGAACAGGAGCACGATGGTGACTTCCAGGATCAGCATCCAGCGATTGTTCTGGTCGTGCTTCAGCAATTGATACAGATCGTCCAGGGTCTTGAGCTTGCCGTCGATGGAGCGATGCCAGTCGCCGAGGTGGAACCGCGCTGAAATGTTCTCGTAGATGCGCGCCAGATGCCAATCGCCGAAGAATTTGGTGATGTTGGACAACTCATCGTTGAAGCGGGCCAGGTCGATGCGGATGTCTCGCAGTTCGCGGAGCACGTCCCGGCGGGGGCGGGCGCGGCGTTCGCTGAGATCGCGGTAAGAGCGTTCGAGGGCTTCGTCGAGAATGCGATCGTAGGCTTCGAGTTCGGCCAGTTGCAAATTCGCCAGCTCCATCACATAGAGCGTTTCATCGAAATGCTCGGGCTGATCGATGATGAGGGCGGCGTCCCAGTCCACCACCACCAGGTCGTGCTCATAATAGCTGAGATAACGGCCGGTCGATTCATCCGCTTCCTGCCGGGAGAGGTGCTCGATGTCCGGTTCCTGCGTCAATAGGGAAGCCACTTCTCGCCGTTGCGCGATGAGCCAGTCTTCCGCGCTGAGCGATGCGCCATCCAGAGTTACCAGCGGCGACTCGATGCAAAACACCGTGTAAGCCTCCTCCTGAACCAATTGGGAAACCGGTCGGATATAATAAGGGGCGAGTTCGCGGCGGACTTCCTCGGCCAATTCGCGCACCTCATCCTGCAACACGCCGTTGGTGAATTGCAAATCATGGTAATCCACCAGGTCCTCAACACGGCGCACCGAGAACGGCACCCGCACTGTGATGCTGATGGCGCCCACCGGCAGAATTTTGATCGCCCGATCCACCCGCACCGGGCCGTGCGGTCCGATGCGTTCCATTGGCGGCAAGCGCACCATTTGCGGTTTGTAAAAAAACAGATGACGCGGACTGCGCTTGCTCGCATCAACCGCAAATTGCGCCACCGATTGGCCCAGCAATTCCCGAATTGGCTGGCGCGACATATCGTATGCCAGGTCGAAAGCATAGATATAGACCACCTCCCCGACGTATTGTTTTACCCGCTGGGTGGCAATCTTGAATTCCGCGGTTTTGGCTGGTTGGAGGGCCGATATCATATGTCAAAATACCTTACCCCAGTGCGGAAGTCCAAGCGCCGCAAGCCGGAAGTGCAAAATTTCACAAGGTAAACAGGCTGAGGCATTTACACTGTAAAAAGCTCCCGTCCTCAAGGTAATCGCCCCCATCCGATTAATTTATAATTAGAGTGTCTAATCATAATTGTTGGGGTTTGTACCCTATTCACATTATCGCATCTTAAGGCATCCTCATGACACCGTGAATCGGGAGATTTCCGTTTTTATATGAACCAGGCTCTCAGAGTTTTGGTAATCGAAGATTCAGAAAATGACGCTGAGTTGATGCTGCGCGAACTGCGCCGCGGCGGTTACGAAACGAGGTCGCAACGGGTCGATTCCGCCGACGCGATGTGCGCCGCGCTCGCTGAACACGAATGGGACCTGATAATTTCTGATTACGTGATGCCGGGCTTCAGCGGGTTGGAGGCGCTCGCGCTGTTCAAGCAGGGGAATCTCGATGTGCCATTCATCGTGGTCTCCGGCCATATCGGGGAGGATCTCGCGGTGGAGACCATGAAAGCGGGTGCGCACGATTATGTCATGAAGGACAAAATGGCGCGTCTGGTCCCCGCCGTGACCCGTGAACTGCGCGAATCGGCCGTGCGCCTGGCCCGCAAGAAATCCGACCAGGCCCTGCGCGAAAGCGAGGAACGCTTCCGCCAGCTCACCGAAAATATTGGTGTGGTCTTCTTCATGTTCGACCGCTCCAATGGTGGCGGACCCAACCGGCTGCTCTACGTCAGCCCCGCTTATGAATCAATCTGGGGACGCTCCCTCGCCAGCTTGTACCAGGACGCCCAGTGCTGGCTTAAAGCGGTCCATCCCGAAGATCGGGAGAATGTTTTGCTGCAGCTGCCCAATCTGAACCTCGGGGAATTCAATCACGAGTTTCGGATCGTGGGCCTGGACGGGCGCGTGCGGTGGATACACTACCGCGCCTTTCCCGTGTTCAACGAGCAGGGCGGGGTTTACCGCATTGCCGCCACCGCCGAGGACATCACCGGGCGCAAACTGGCCGACCAGCAACTGGCCGAGAACTCCCGGCAGTTGGAAGGGATGGTTGAGGAACTTAAGGCCATCGACGAGCAGTTGCGCCTCAGCAACCGGGAAATTTCAGAATCCCGCGCGGAACTGGAAAAGCGGGTGCGCCAACGCACCGCCGACCTCACGGTGGCGAACACGGAATTGCAATGCCAGATCAACGAACGCCTGCGCCTGGAGCGGGAGTTGTTGGAAATTGCCGAAAAGGAACGCCGGCGAATCGGCTTTGATCTGCACGATGATCTTGGCCAGAAATTGACCGGTGTGGCGTTCATGATCAAGGCGCTGGAACGGAAGGTCTTGAAAAAGCATCTGCCCCAGGTTGCCGAAACACGGCGAATTCATGCTCTCATTAACCAGATCATCAATCATACCCACGACTTGGCCCAAGCGTTCAGCAGCCTGGATCTGGAAGGAGATGACCTGGCCCTGGAACTGAAAGAACTGGCGGCCAAAGTGAAAAAAATGTTCCAGGTTTCCTGCCAGTTCATTGTCAAAGGGGCCGTGCCGTCCTTGCCTCAGAACGTCACCGCTCAATTCTACAAAATCGCGCAGGAAGCCGCGAGCAATGCCGTCAAGCATGGCAAGGCCAAGCTCCTCTTTATCTCGCTCACCCGCCATCCCGACAAGCTGATTTTGATGATCAAGAACAACGGTTTCCCCTTTCCTGAAGCTCGAAAAGTTCAGGAGGGAATGGGGTTGCGCATCATGAACTCCCGCGCCAGCATGATTGGCGCGGTGCTAGAAATCCGCCCCAACGGGGGAGATGGCACGCTCGTGACCTGCACCCTCCCTTTGGTGCCTGCGACCAAACCTGCTGCCCTTGAACTCCTCCCTCCCTCGCAGCCTGCTTCCCTGGCCAACGGCCACGCAGTCGCCATGGCTTGCAATGGTGGCGGTCCCTGGCGGGACTGAGCGGAATGCTTCGGCACCGAAACAGCGCGAAGGCTCACACAATCCTTTTAGTGCCATCATAACTTGCAAAACGCCACGTCAGGCCTGCCATTTGAATGGGCTGATTCCCGTGGCGAAATTAAGGTGGGAAAATTGGAGCCAGCTCTCGGGATTGAACCGAGGACCCACGCTTTACGAAAGCGTTGCTCTACCACTGAGCTAAGCTGGCGCCAGTTAAAAGAGTCTAAAGCAGGCTTCAAAAGCGGTCAATCCTTATCAGCCGCAGCGGCGGGTAACCTTTTCAGGGTGGTAAACCGCCAGCCACACCCAAGCTCGCGCCGGCGCCGATCCGGGTGCCTCCCAAGTCTCCTAAATCCCTTGTAGTAATGTTTTACCAAAAGTTTCATTAAATTTCTTGACGCAATAAGCAGAAGAAATATTCTCGCCTCCAGTTGTAAGCGTTGATGTGAAATCGAAGTTGTGACTGATGGGAGCTCGGCGTAGCCGAATCGGTTTAAGTCACCAGTTTTCTCGGCTCTCCCTCGGGTTCGATTTCGCTTCTCACCCAGCCTTCGTGGCGCGGTAAATGCTTTTTCAACTTTGATAGCGGCAGTTATTACTAATTGGAAGGACAGTGCGATGACG
>JAQGOT010000746.1 GCA_028293465.1 Pedosphaera sp.
AGAACGTCGGCTGCCTCACCGCCGCCCACGTTGACGCTTGCAGCCTGGCCAATAATCATGTGTTGGACTGGGGTTAACCGAGAAGCTCGTAAATCACCACTTGCGGCAAACGGCTCCTCGCTGGTCAGGGCTGGGTTGAACTGTGCACTCACCCGGGACCAATTGACTCGAGTCCGCTCTCAAACCGGAATTCCACCGGATTATCACTTGACAGTGAGGCGAAATCTCTAAGTATTAGGCGCGAAAAAAAATTTAAAGATCGAATCTAAAGGGTGCTTTGCCCGCTTCACCTTTGGCATCGTTTCAGACAGAAAGCCCTATTGCATTCTAAAAGCGTGAAAGGCCTCGGTTCGAGGTTACCGAAGGAGAATTACTCCCTCAACCGAATGAGACCGGGATCCCATGTCCTTACAGTCCCATTCTGTTTGAGCATCCCGGCACTTCTGCTCGTATTTTCCACCCCCGCTCGCGGTCAGGAGGCGATCCGTATGTCGCTGGCCGGTGTTCAGGCAGCCGAACAACAGAAAAAAGCCAGCGGTCCTGACTATTATAATCTGGCCGTTGGCCCGGTGAGCTTGCGCTTCCAGTCGGAGATGGGAGTCGAATTCAACGATAATGTTAATTACTCGAGCACCGGAAAGCAGGCGGATATCGGCCTGCGCCCGGGCATGAACGTGCGTGCCTTGTGGCCGGTCACGGAGCAAAACAGTTTGTACTTCTCCACTGGCATCGGCTACATCCACTACCTCCAGACACCCACTCTCGACCATTTGTACATCACCCCAGATTCGAACCTGGCATTCAAGATGTACGCCGGCGATTTTGTCATAAACTACCACGACCGATTCTCCATCACCGAAGACGTCGCCCAGTCGCCGACCATCAGCGGAACAGGGAATTTCGGCCAGATCGAAAATACGCTCGGGGTTGGCGTGGATTGGGACCTTAACCAATTGATCCTTTCTTTCGGGTACGATCATGATTCAATGTGGGCCACCGCTTCGCGGTTCCAACGCATCGATCATAGTTCCGAGCTTTTCAATCTGCGGGCGGCGTTTGCGGTTCGTCCGACCACGACTGCGGGTTTTGAACTGGGTGGCGGGTTGACCGCTTACGACCAGAAAGTGTTGAACGACAATACCCATTTCAGCATCGGACCCTTTTATCAGGCGCAACTCAGCCAACATTTCAGCACCAAATTATCCGCCGGGTTTGTTTCATATTCATTCTCAACCAACGGCACCGTGAGTGACCTCCATAGCCTGAACTCTTTCTACGCGGATGCGTCGTTCACACATCATGTCAACCGTTGGTTTGACCACGCGGTGTCCGTCGGACACCAATTTCAGGTGGGAACCTCCTCCAGTCTGGTTGATCTTTATTATGCCCGCTATCAAGCCAATTGGAATCTGTTCCGCGAAGTGCCTTTTTCAACGCACCTCACCTACTCCCATGGCGAGGAATCCGGGGGCACCTCCCAAGTCTTCGACCAGTACGACGTCGGCTTCAGCGTCGCTTACCAGATTACCCAGAAGCTGGCCGGCACGGTCAGTTACGATCTCTTGCTCAAGAACTCCAACCTCCCGTTTGCCAACTACGTTCAGAATCGGCTTGTCTTTGACTTCAGATATAGCTTTTAATGGCAAACTGATATGCGGATTTATCTTCAGGGTTTATTCTGGATCGCCTTTGTTATTGGCGCGCGCGCCCAGGTGACAACGAACACCACGACGAACGCGTCTCCACCGGCGTCCATTGCCAGTGCCAGCAGTTACGTGCTCGACGATAAGCATATTCTGGAGCCGGGCGACAAAATCAGCTTTCAAATCATTGAGGACCGGGACCCGTCGAGGAGCCTGGTAATAGCCGATTCCCGGGAGTTGGACGTGCCCTACATCGGGCGGGTTTCGGTGGCCGGCAAAACCTCAAAACAACTGGCTGCGGAACTCAAAGTGCTATTGGAAAAGGAATTTTATAAGCGGGCCACCGTCATTGTGGGATTGGATTCGGTGAACAAGGTGCGCGGCAAAGTTTATCTCCTGGGGCAGGTGCGTTCCCAAGGCTCCGTTGACATTCTATTCGACGAGACGCTCACTGCGGGCAAGGCCATTCTCCGCGCCGGCGGCTTTGCCGATTTCGCGAATAAAAAGAAAGTCAAAATCACCAGGAGCTCCGCCGCCGGCGGGGCGGCGAATCAAACCTTTGAAGTCAACATGGCGGACGTTCTGGAAAACGGGAAGGCTGACAAGGACGTGGTGCTCGAACCGGGAGACTTGATTTTCATACCCGCGCGAGCGGTCAACTTCTGATCCTAATGGACGACCAACCCCTATCCGCTCACCGCGAGCGAAGCACCTTTTCGGCCCGTTTTTCCAACCGGCTGCACCGTTATAAAAACCTGCTCCGCACGCGGTGGTGGCTCCTGCTGCTGGGCGTTGCCTTGGGCACGGGAATCGAGTTGTTTCTCTTGTGGCATACCCCGCCGATTTTCATGTCCGCCGGCAGAATGATCGTCAGCGCGAAGCTTTCGCTGCCCAACGCCAATGTTTATACCGAGGAGTTGAACAACTTTTTTGGCACCCAGGCCGCCTTGATGCAAAGCAGCTCCGTTTTGAATCGCGTGCAGCTCCGCCTGCAATCCTTAAAGCCCGACCTTCATGCGGTGCCGGTGTTGTTGCAGGTGACGATCTCGCCCAAAACCAGCATCTTCAATTTGCGAGCCACGGGCAGTGAGCCTGCCTACATCCAGGCCTACCTGGATGGGATCATGGTAGAATATGTTGAATTGAAGAAGGAAATGCTGCGCCATGCCTCAGATAGCACCAAGTCCGGGCTCCAGGAATCCCTGCTGAGCTTGGGATTGGAATTGCAAAAGGGCAAACAGGACCTGGTTAATTATCAAGCCAGCAACAGCGTCGTGTTCTTGCAGGACCAGGGATTTAGCGCCGGCAACTATCTGGCGTATCTGACCAAGCAAATCGCGGACCTCAAATCGGAGCTGAATCTGCTTAGAATGCTCACCCTCGATGAAAATGTGGAACGGCTGCAGAGCCTGTCCCAACAAACCTCTCCCCAGCGGAACCTCGCCCAGTCACCCGCTTCCCCCCTCAACTCCACGGAAGCGCCCAAATCAGGCGGCGCAAGGGCTGCGGGGCCGGGCGAAGCCGACCCTTCGGACAGGAACAATTCGAGCCTGGTAGGATCTGAGTCGGAATACTTGAAAGCCAAACAACAGATTCTGCTCTTAAAGGCGCAGCGCGATGAATTGAGTGAATTTTTGCGGCCCAAACATCCCAAGATCATTGCGTTGAACGAAGACATCGACCATAAGGACAAACTCCTCGATATTTTCCGCACCCAGACCCAGGACCAATTAAAGAATCGGGAACACTCCCTCGAACTCCAGATCCAGAATTTGGAAGGGGAACTTAAAGTATGGGAAGTCAAGACCTTGGAGATCAGCAAAAAGATGTCGGACTACCGCGAAATCAAGGAGAAAAACCAACGTCTCCAAGCCATGTATGACACGCTGTTGACCAGTGAAAATAGTGTGGACGTACAAAAGGACATCAGCCCGGAAAGCGTCACCATTCTGGAGCCCGCTTTCCCGGCTCTGGCAGTCCCTCCGGAAGCCTTCAAGCATCTGAGCATCGCCGGTCTGCTTGGCCTTGCCTTGGGCATCGGCGCCCTGCTCTGGCTGGATCGACTGGACGATCGGCCCACCTCTTTCACCGAATTGGAGGAAGTCTTCGATGAAACCGTCCTGGGACAAATTCCCTTGGCTGCTGCGAAAAGCAAGAAGGAGAGTGTCCCCGTAATCCAGGCCGATGACGACCGGCATGCCCTCGTGGAGTCCTATCGCAATCTCCGTTCCTCCCTCGTGTTCATGGCGGCGCCGAAAGCCCACCCCAAAACTCTGGTGCTGACCAGCGCCATCCCCGGCGATGGAAAATCGATGACCTCCGCCAATCTGGCGATCACTCTCGCGCGATCGGGATCGAAGGTGCTCTTGGTTGATGCGGATTTGCGCCGCGGCTTGCTGCATAAACAGTTCGCCATCTCCCCCAAGCCCGGCTTCGCCGAAGTGCTGGCGGAACAATGCGTCTGGTCCGCGGCGACCGTGCAAACCTCGGTCCCAAACCTTTCCGTGCTCCCGCGCGGCGCGATTCCCCGCCATCCCGGTGAACTCTTCATGACCCCGGCCAAGGAGAAGTTCATCCAGGAGGTTCAGGGTCTGTATGACTTCATTCTGTTTGACACGCCTCCCGTGATGGCTGCCGACGACGTCTCCAATCTGGCCCCGTACGTGGACGGGGTCATCATGGTCATTCGCGCCAATTACACTTCCGGCCGCGTGGCCCGTGCTGCTTTGGACCTCCTCTACCTGAGGAAAATCAATGTGCTGGGCCTGGTTTTCAATGGCGTCAGACCCAGCGCCAGCGAATATTATTATTACAAGTACAAGGAATATTACGCGAGCTACCCCGCCGAATAGTCCGGTCAATCCCGTTGCGGGCGCGCGCTGAACCAAGCCCCGCACGTGGCGGGCCGGCTGGAATAGCTCGTGACCCGCTCGGTACGCGCCTCCGGCCAAGTTGTTTATTGCTGGCATCAAGGAACCTCTTTTGGGACCAGCGGTTGAGATCCGTCCGACTCCAACACGCGGACCAGTTTTGGCAGAATCGCTTCTTTGGAAAACAGCGAACGCACTTGCGTTGGCACCTCGCGGTTCAGGTTGCCGGACTGTTGGCGCACCTCCCGGATCGCCGCGGCAATCTTTTCCACCTTTCCGTGAGCGGCTGAACGAGACACATATTCGCCATCCAGCGCGGCCAGGATTTCCGACAGGTGGCTGGGGTTGGGTCCCACATAGAGCACCGGGGCGCCAATGCTCAGGATGTTGTATATCTTGCAGGGATGCACCAGGCCCACGAACGGATCACCCATCACCACCACCTGCAGTTCCGCCGCCGAGAGCGAGCCCGACAATTGATCCAACGGTTGGTACGGCAAACAGACCACGTGCTTGTGCCCCCCCTGCTCCGCCCATTTCTTGACGCGCTTGAATTCACTCCCTCCGCCCACGAAGCAAAAGACCACCCCCTCGCCTTCCTTCCAGCGCTCGGCCACCGCCATCAAGCTGTCCAGGGGGTGACACGGGCTGTGGTTGCCCGAATACATCACCACAAATTTCCCGTCCAGCCCGTGCGCTTTGCGAAATCGCTCCCGCCCCACAAGATCATATTTCACCTCGCCATCGTGGGACCAGGGCGGCAGCACCACCACTCGCTCCGGCAAAATTCCCTTCGCCACGATGCGGTCCCGCATAAACCGGTCCAGCGCGATGATCCGCGTGGCCTGCCTCAAGCTGAACCGCGACATCCCATCGAGCCCTCGGGTGACCAGGGAACCGGGCCGCAACCAACCCGCGGCGATCGCTTCATCGGGGTTGAAATCCATCACCCAATAGAAGAAGCGGCTCCCCCGCACCTTCGCCAGCCACGCGCCGAGAAAGGAAATGAGCGGGGGCGACGTCAACGCCACCACCGCATCCTGCCGGGGCAGAAAAACCACGCGCAAAAAGCAACGCAAGATGAACGACGCGAAATCCGCCGCCCGCTTCCACTTGGCCCCTTTGCCGAAGCCGGTGGATCCCACGCGAATGATCCGGATCCCGCGCCAGGTCTCCTCCTTTGGAAACCGCCTCTCCGGATCATCATACGCGCGACGGCTCGTTACCACCGTCACCTCGTGCCCCCGCTCCGCCAGGCGCAACGCCAACTCGCTCAGATGTTGCGCCGTCGAAGCCACATCCGGATGGAACGTCTGGTTGAGGAGAAGAAATTTCATGATGCCGCCTTGGCGGTTTCCCGGGCCCGCGCATCGGCGCGGCTTTGGTTGGATTGGGTCGGATCAGGTCGGATTAGGTCGGATTCCGTGCCTTGAGTTTTGATTGCTTCTCCATTTTCCGTGGAAACGCCCTGCTCCTCCGCCGGCCCGCCGCCCATGAACTGTTCAAGGAGCCCCAGACTGAGGGGCAGCATGGCGCGCTCCGCCAGCTTCTCCTCGGCGGACTTGATCTGCGCCTGTTGCCAGCGCTCCAGGTCCATCTGCAATCGTCCGGCTTGCTGATCCCCCCTGCGGAGCTGCGCCAATTGCTGGAGCAATTCCTGCAACCGTTGCCACCGTTCACGTGGATCGGTGGTGTCCGCCAGCAACACCTCGGCCATGCCCGCCAGTTGCACGCCGAGCACCACCGCCAATCGCTGGCCCACCTCCACTCCGTCGCCCAGTTCCGCCAGTTCGTCCGACCGTTCGGTGAGGCTTTTCAGCATGTCCAGCGCTTCGTGCTGCCGCAGCCAATCCCGGTAGCCGCCCGGTTTCCACTCGGATAGATTTTGCTCCGTCAGCGGCCGCCCGCCAAACTCCCTTTTCAGCACCCCCCGCACTTCCGGCAGCGAGTTCAACCAGGCCACCAGCTTGTTGCCCGGTTCGTTTTCCCGCAACCGCTCGTTGAGCTCCTCGCGCACCGCCTGCGGCAGCCGGGCGACTTTTCCCACGCGGGTCATGCCACCCTCCGGTAGGCGTACCGATCCCGGATGTACCGGTGAAAGTACGTCCCGTGCGAACTTGCCCTCATCAACCCGGAGTGCGTGGCCGACGGCACCCCGTAATACTCGTAAACCCGGCCGCCATGGAATTCGATCACGAGCAGCTCCCCGTCATACCCCACGGCCCGCAGGTTCGAGGAGCGCACTGAAATCATCCCCGCCAGCATCCCGCTCCCCTCCCCGGCCGGCGATGCCTTCCCCCGCGCCTGCTGCCGGACGGTGTCGTTTTCGTTGTCGTCATGCCCCCCATTAACGGGGACAAACTCGCGAACGACAATCCTGTTGGTTGCGGCATTTGCCGGTTGCGGAACCGCAGCGGGCTTTTCCGCAACCGCTCAACCGGGCCGGGCCATCGAGCGCAACTGCTTGCTCACATCCGGTGCCAGGCGCGATTTGAAATCCGAGCGGCTTTTCAAGGTGCCGGTTTTGCCCTGCTGCTTCCAAATCATCCTCAAGGCCGGTTCCGTGCAGGTCTCCGCCGTTTTGGCATCCTGGGCCAGAATGTAAGGCACCAAGGCCTTGTCCGCCCATCCCTTCGCCGTGCTCTTGGTCAGCTTCGGCAAATCCAAACTGGCCTGGATGGCTGCCAACGCCTCGGGCTCCAACGCCGGTTCCCCGATTCCGCCCCAGGTGCGCTGCGCAAATGCCACGGCGTCCGGTTCCGGTGCCTTCATCCGGATGGCATGCTGCCTGGCCTCGCGAAAGCTCTGGCCACAGACGTGAAACCGCCAGACTAACCCGTCCAGGTAACGCACCATCGGCGTCTCGGGCCGGAACTTCGCGCCCTCGCTGGTGTTCAGCGGATAATCGGCCCCCAACTGGAGCTTGTCAGCCAATTCCTCAAAGCGCTTCTTGCTGTTCACAAACCGGTGGCGCAGCATCGGCCAGCCATTCATCTCCCGCGTGGCGCTTCTCAGTTTCTCCGGAAATTCATCCGCCATTGCTTCCAGCGCCTGCATTCGGTTGTACGCCTCCCAGGCAAAAATGGCCGGCCAACCATCTTCAAAGGCGCCGTCTTCCTGCTTGCCATCCTCCGGAAAGAGCTCCTGATAACGCTCGATCAGTTTCCCCGCTTTGGACCCGTCACCAACCGCATGACCAATTGCGCCGCAAAGCAGATCACTGTTCTTGGAAAAGTGAGCCAACGCACTTACCACCGGGGCAAGATCCCGGAAGATCAGCGCCAAAGCGAATTCAAGTTGTCCCAGAACCAAGGCCGCGCGCTCCTGAATCCCTGCGTTTTGCAATTTCTCGCCTGCCGCCGCCACGCAATGAGCCTCCCCGACCATGTCGCCAATCGCGGCCACCAAGGCGCGTGCGGGAGCGGACAACTCTGCGGCCAGCATATTGTCCGGCTCCTTTGCCAGCACCTCCAGCATGGACACCGTTTCCGCCGGGTTTTTGAAAAGAGAGACCCGCTTTTGCTGATTGCGCCCGCCTTCGATCATCGCAGTAGCGAGCAACCGCATCGCCTCCTCGGGTGAATTCAATTGCTTCTTCAGCGCCGCAAGCCGCGCCGGCAAAACCTGCCCTGACTGCCCTGGTCTTTTCATGCTCTTGATCTCCGTAGGTCGTCGATTAAAAAACCCGCCAAGTGAAACTGAGTTCGCCCCCGAGGGGCGCCGGAATCCTTAACCAAACGGCCCCAACCCTGCAAGCCATCAGTCCTCCAACTTTCCGAATCTTCAAATTTCAGCATTTCAGCATTTTAGTCTTTCAGAAT
>JAQGOT010000773.1 GCA_028293465.1 Pedosphaera sp.
GCCGGCTTCTATGTTCCCAACTCGGCCAATGCCACCGGCTTCGGGCTGGGCACCGTCAACAGCACCGTCCTCGGTGGAGCCACGGGCCTGGGGAGCGCCGTCAATATCAACAACACGTCCGTGCATCTCATCGTGTTGGAAATTGATTTCAACACCTCCGGCGCCAACGACACGGTCAGTCTCTGGATCGATCCTCCGGCGGGTGTGCTCACACCCGGTGTGGCCGCCAATGTGGTGAACAGCACCTTCGACGTCGGCAGCATCTCTTCATTCGGGATAAATATCACGGGTGGTTATAATCCCATGATTGATGAACTTCGCGTCGGCGACCTTTATGCGGATGTCGTGGGATACGGTTCGGTGTCAGCGCCTACGATTGCTACCACGGTTGGCATTTCGGTCACGCAGGGCGAAAAAGTGAGTTGGACCGCCCAGAGCGGCAATACTTACCAACCTCAGTATTCGCTGGACAACAGCACTTGGACCAACTTCGGTGGCTTCTTCAATGGTAACGCTGTCGCCTCGGTCTATGTGACCGCGGCGGAGCCTTACTATCGGGTGCTGGAGTTCCTCCCGGGCGCGCCTGGCGCCAATGAGGTCCTGAACCCGGGCTTTGAGATCTCTGACGTTAACAACTGCGGCGCTGCCAACTGGAATTGCGACCCGAACAGCACCTACCAGAGCGTTTGGGCCACCAACTCGTATGGGGCTTTGAACCCAAACAGCGGCACGAGTCTGCTTTACATGGAGGGCAGCACTCCCGCGAGCGGACCGGCAACTCCTCCAAACGCCTATCTGCAGAGTGATCTGTTTCCCGTCACCGGCGGTTTGCAATACAATTTGCAATTCTATGCCGCCAACCCTGTCAAAGTCGGCGGCGGCAACCCGCAGTATCGAATCACCTACTTCACTGCGGGCAACGGTTACATCTCCGACAGCGGGTTTATCAGCTTCGGCTCCGCCGGGAGCACGTGGACGGCGTTCAACCTTACGAACACGGTGCCGGCAAACGCCGCAAAAGCGCAAATCCTGTTCATCCAGGCCGTTGGCGCCGCCAATGGCAATGATTGGGTTACCTTGATCGACGACGTGACGGTTCACTCCCTGTTCACGGTTGTCGGCACCAATGTGCTGTCCGCCACCCGGCAACTGGGAGCCTCCTTCACCGGAACGGTGAAAACGAATAGCGTAACGGCAACACTCACCTCGGGCACCGTCACCTTCCTGACCAACAGCGTTGCCCTGAGCACGAATACCTTGGGAGCCGGCAGCGCCAACAGCACGACCGCCATCCTGAATCCGCCTTACACGGTCACCGCCATCTACTCCGGCGACAGCACATACATCGGCAGCACGAACACGCTCACGGTGAACAACGCCGTGGCCATTGTGACGCTGGGCAACCTGAGCGCGACCTATGACGGCACGCCCAAGAGCGCCAGCGTCACCACCACGCCTCCCGGCTTGACGGTGAACTTCACCTACGACGGTTCGGCCAACCCGCCCGTCAACCCCGGCACGTACCAGGTGATCGGCACGGTGGCGGACGCCATTTATGCGGGCAGCGCAACGAATACCTTCGTGGTGGTGAGCGCGGTCAGCACCACGCCGACGAGCCTCAGCACCATCATATCAGGCAACCAGATCACGCTCTCCTGGCCTGCCGACCACACCGGCTGGAGGCTCCAGTCTCAGACCAACTCGCTGGACATCGGTATTAATTCAACTTGGTATGATGTTCCTGGATCCACCACCACCAACCAGGCGGACGCGAACATTGATCCGGCGAATCCCTCGGTGTTTTTCCGACTGGTTTATCCGTGATTTCCTGGTATAATTGGAGACCGCCGATGCAATGAGAAATCAAGGGGACGGCCCGCCCACAAAAGGCGGGTCCTTCCCGCAATAGAAAGCGTTCGAAGAAATAGAATTCAGCATCAAATGAAACGTGCATTTTCCGTATTCCGGGCGGTCGCGATCGGCTTGCTTGCAGTTGGTTCGGGATTGAGCAAGGCCCAGCCACTTATCAGTCTCCAGCCTGGCGCGGTGGTAAACTGGCCCACCGTGACTGGTAGAACCTACCAGCCTCTATGGTCTTCCGGACCGGGTGCTCCGTGGGCCAACCTGACCGCCTCTCTCGCCGGTGATGGAACCACAAACATTTTGTTCGATCCGGTACCGGCCGGAAGTCGTGTGTACCAAGTCTTGGAGATGATTCCCGGTTTGCCACCTTCCGCCTCGATCCCCACCAATGGGGGATTTGAATTCGGAAGTGGCAGCGCCGCCACCAACTGGTCACTGACCACCGCAGCCGGCGGGCCGGTGTATGCCGTGCGCACAAACACCCACCCCCACGGCGGCTCGTTTAACTTCGAAGTTCACCTGGCCAGCGCCGGCGCTGGTCCGGTGGTTGAGTTTGCGCAGTCCGGCATACCGGTGACGGGCGGAACAACCTACCCGTTCACCTTCTACGCCAACGCCCTGACCGGCAGCGCGGGCTACAATGCGCAGTGGCGGATTTTGTGGAATACCGGAGCCGGCAGCGGTTACGTTGGGTTCACTCCTGGAAACAACACCTATGCCTCCATCAGCAATTCCATTGTCGCTCCGGCGACGGCAACATCAGCGACCGTTTACTTCCACTTCGCGGGCGCGGCAATAACGAACCAATTTGCCACAATCGACATTGATGACGTGGCGCTCGGCTCCGGCGGCAACGGCTCCGGATCTCCGGGCCAGACCAATGTTTTGCCGGTGGCCGCGCAGCCGATGGCAAGGCTGAGTTGGCCAACCATTTCCGGTACGAAGTACCAGCCCGAAACCTCCACCAATCTTGCGGCGCAGACCTGGAACACCAATTTTGCGCTGGTGATGGGGGATGGCACCACGAATTCGATCCTCCTACCGATGACAAATAACCCTGCGTTTTTTCGCCTGCTCGTTCCGCAGGCAGTCCTAGTGCCGCCTTCGAATCTTCACACGATTGCCTCCGGCTCCACAAACGCCATCGGACTGGCTTGGACTGGCAGTCCGTCATCGGGGGTCCTTGGCTACCGCGTTCTCTACGGCATCACCAGCGGCGCCATGACCAATTCAATCGATGTGGGCTTTGCCACCTCCGCCATCATCTCCGGGCTGACCGCCGGACAAACCTACTATCTGGCCGTCATCGTTTTGGTCAATAACGGCCAAAGCCTTGCGTCCGACGCCACCATCACGGCGCAACCCGACACGACCGTCGGCATCGTTCCCTTGTTTGACGCCAGCACTCCGCTGGAGCCCGCCACCACGGTGGACACCCCCACGGCGCGCATTACCTACGTCGCTGACCGCGCCCGCGACCGGCACGCCCGGGAAAGCGAGTTCATGCTCTATGACCACTACCTGAGCTGGTATTGGGAGCAACGCGTGGCGAACATCGAGATCATCGACCGGGTGGCCAAGGGCGGGACGACCATCACTTTCAACTACACCACCCAGGCACAGCTCAATCCGGCGGAATTCCGAACCTTTTTCCGGGGCATCACCACGGTGGCCGAATACCATAACAACGCTCAAGCCACGCTCGTCTCCACCAACGCTTCGGCCACGCCGGGCGAGATCGATTATAATTATACCGCCACTCTCACCTCGAAACTGCCCGAGAACCGCCCCTTGCAGTTGGGTGATCGCGTGGAATTCGAGATCAGCCAATTCCTGCTGGCCCCGCGGCACGGACGCGACAACTACTACGGCACCGTGATGCTCTATGTCGTCGGGCAAGGTATCGTTCCTTGGCAGGAAGGCGTGACCAACGACCCGCCACAATCGAACGGCGCCATCGATTCCACCCCGATCCCGACGAACGGTTGGCTCGGCGGACTCACGACGCTGCCCTATCAATATTCCAATGAGCCGACGAATCACTTCAAGGAACTGGCGGGAAACATAGCGCCGGCGAGCGGACTCGCGTTCATGCTCGGGCGGAGATTGCACCATACGGACTTTGGTAACGGCGCGCATTCAGAACCTGACAATCCCATCTTTGCCGAACAGATCGGCAAGCTCGGACCGAAATTCATCAGCCGCAGTTGCGTCGCGTGTCACGTCAACAACGGCCGGGCGCTGCCGCCCGCCATTGGCGCGCCGATGCTCCAGTCCGTGGTGAAGGTTGGCAGTGATGCGCAGGGCACGCCGGATCCGGTCCTTGGCTCCGTGCTGCAACCGCAGACAACCAGCGGGGCACCCGACGGCAGCGCGACGATCGCCAACTACTCTACGATCAACGGGCAATACGGCGACGGTGCCCCTTACTCCCTCCGCAAGCCAAATTACGCATTTCAAGGAGCCACACCGGCGTTTTTCTCCGTGCGTCTGGCACCTCAGCTTGTCGGGCTCGGCTTGTTGGAAGCGGTGGGTGAAAGCTCGATCATGGCTTTGGCTGACCCCACCGATGCCGACCAGGACGGCATTTCAGGGCGCGTCCAAACCGTGATTGATCCGCAGACCGGCCAGCAGCGTCTGGGAAGATTGAACTACAAAGGCGGCAAGGATCGCCTCAGCCACCAAGTTGCCGGCGCGCTCAACACGGACATGGGCGTGACGACTTCCATCTTCCCGAAGCTGGATGGTGAAACCACCGGCGGAACGCCCGAATTGGCCGATGCCGACCTCGCGCTTATGGTCCGTTACATTGCGGTGTTGGGTGTCAGCGCCCGACGCGGCCTTACCAACGCCCAAGCGCTTCAAGGAGAGCAATTGTTCGCCAACGTAAACTGCGTCAAGTGCCACACGCCAACCCTCACCACCAGTCCCTATCATCCCTTCGCTGAATTGCGCAGCCAGACCATTCATCCTTACACCGACCTGCTCCTTCATGATCTGGGCAGCGGGCTGGCGGACAACCTGGGTGAAGGTTCCGCCACCGGCTCTGAATGGCGCACCAGTCCCCTCTGGAGCGTCGGCCTAACGGCGGAATTGAGCGGCGGCGAGGCCTACTTGCACGATGGGCGTGCCCGTAGCCTGGAGGAAGCCATCCTCTGGCACAGTGGCGAGGCCGAGGCGTCCAAGGAAGCTTTCAGGACGATGACCGCCGCGGATCGGGCCGCGCTGGTCGCCTTCTTGAAATCACTCTGAAGAAATCGACCGTGTCAGGCGCTCTGCGCTCTCAGCTGGCACATGCGGTTTCCAAGGTGCTCAATCCATGAAGTTTAGTGATGGTTAGGGGTTATTGCCCTGCCGCACTGGAGTAATTGATGCCTGTCTGCCTTGCGCCGCCTCGCCCCGCCGCCGCTGAAAGGGAGTGCTCCGCACTACGCCCAGCACCAAGCTGGAAAACCGATACCGGTTCCGGGCCACTTCCCGCGAAATGGCGTCCAAAGCGCACTTGTCATAATACTCCAACCCGCGCCCCAGAGCGTAGGTCAACATTTTCTCGGACAGGCAGCGCACGAACGCTTCCTTCTTTTCCTTCAAAAGAATGCGCTTCAGATCAGCCGCACCTTGAAAGGACTCCCCACCCGCCAGTTGTCCGGAGGAATCGATTTGAAAATCCCCCTCCTTCGTCCGCCACGCACCGATCGCGTCGTAGTTTTCCAAACCAAAGCCGATGGGATCCATCCGTGCGTGGCACGCGGCACAACTGGGGTCGGCGCGATGATGTTCCATCTGTTGGCGCAAGGTCCCGGCGTGCAGGGCCTCCTTGCCCTCCTTCAACGCCGGGATGTCGGGCGGCGGTGGGGCCGGCGGTGCGGCCAGCAGATTCTCCAACACCCACTTGCCCCGCTTCACCGGTGAAGTCCGCGTTGAAGTGGACGTCACCGTAAGGATGCTGGCCTGGGCGAGCAGGCCGCCGCGCTGGGCTCCGTTGAGACTCACGCGTTGGAACTCCTCTCCTTTGATGCCCGCCAGACCATAATGCCGGGCGAGGCGTTCATTCACAAAAGTGTAATCCGCATCGATGAATTCAAAAACACTTCGGTCTTGCTGCATGATGTACTGAAAAAACATTTCGGTTTCACGGCCCATGGCGGTCCGCAGTTCATCACTGAAATCGGGGAAGGTGGCAGGATCACGGGTGATGTTGGCCAGGTTGCGGACTTGCAGCCATTGATCCGCAAAATTCTCCACCAAGGCATGCGCCTTCGGGTCCTTCAACATGCGTTTCACCTGGCTTTCCAGATTCGCTTGCAGTTTCCGCTGCGCCGCGAGCGTGAACAACTCCTCGTCCGGCATGCTGCTCCACAGGAAATAAGAAAGCCGGGAAGCCAGCGCGTATTCATCAACCCAGTGGATGGATCCGGGATTGTCCGGCTCCGGTTGCAATTCGCCGCGAAAAAGGAAGCTCGGCGAAACCAAAAGCGCTTCCAACGCCAGCTTGATTCCCGTTCCAAAATTCTCCCCGTCTCGTTGGGCCATCTGTACAAAACCAACCAACCGCTCCAACTCCTGGGCCGTGACCGGCCGCCGGTAAGCGCGTCGCGCAAAGCTCGCGATGATCTCCCGGGCGGCCGCATTCGTGGTCTGCGGCGTGGGTTCGCGGACGAAAATGCGCTTGTGCGATTCCGGCAACGGTTGCAGCTCGATCGGCCCGGCGATTTCCAAATAATGAATTATCGCATTCCGGTCGCGCTTTTCCGGATCCGGCTCTTTCTCGTTATAATAATCGTTGATAAACGCCACCCCCACGCGCTTTTCGCCGGCCTCCACCTGCAACCGCACCTCTTAAATCCCCGGCTGATCCTCCGTTGCTTTTACGTCCACCACCTTCACTCCCTTCCCGTCCAGGCGAAACTCAAACCGCACCGGATCCGGCCCCGCCTGCTGGCCGGCCGCCCGCACCCGCAAAACATATTCGCCGGACTTTGGGAATCTAAACTGGGTAAAAGCTTCCCCTTCCGTTGCCATCCGTAGCGTTCCATCCTCCTGCTTTTCCGAGACGGCACCGCATTCCAATTTCTTCCCCTTGATTCGCTTGATCGGCCCATTCGTCGGCGGCCCGGTGACTATGGCCGCATCAAGAACCTTTTCCGCGGCCATCAGGTATTTCTCCATCAGCATCGGCGACAGGGAGAGCACATCGCCAATATTATCAAAGCCGTAACCCACGTCATCGTCCGGGAAATCATCGGCGGGCTGAAACGGAACACCCACCAGATCGCGGATGGTGTTGTTGTATTCGGTTCGATTCAGCCGGCGGATGGTAACGCGGCCCGGATCGGGATGGCTGCAGTCGCACCCCAACACCTCTGCTTCGATCCACTGCGCGATCTTTTTCCTTTCCGCAGTCGTGGGTTGGGGTTTGTTCTCCGGCGGCATGTCGTTGGCTTGGAGATTGTGCAGGACCTTTTCGAACTCCTGGCGATCGTGCTTCACCGCGACCTCGTCCAGATAAACGCGCAGATCGAGATCGCCCTTTTTCTTTTCGCCATGGCAACTATAACAATACTTCGCCAGCAGCGGCTTTATCTCCTTTTGGTAGCTCTCGCCGTTGGAAACACCCGCCTTTTTGGCCTTCTCTGGGCGCGCCGCCCCCCGCGCCGCTTGCCAACCGAGCGACAACGAGAGAATAACAATAACCCAGCGTAAAATCATGGCTCCAATGCCTGCCACCCCCTTTGGACGTGCCAGCCGCCGTTTTAGTTACCAATTGTTTGGGAGTTAAGCGGTTAAGCCAGCACCCAACCTGGGATTATTTCCTCATCGAGCAACGTGCCTTCCGCCTGGCTCTCCAGCTTCCGTTCCGCTAAAATCCCGATCATGGCCGCGTTATCGGTGCACAGACTGCGTTCCGCCAAACGTAGCGTCAGATTCGCCACTGCACAACCCTTTGCGAGACTCTGCCGCAAAGACCGGTTGCACGTCACGCCCCCTGAAGCGGTGATGCAGCGCACCCCTATCCGCTCCGCTGCCCGCAAGGTTTTGGTGACCAGACCCTCGATTATGGCCGCCTGCACGCTGTCGCACAGATCCCGCAGTTTCTGCGCATCCTCGAGCACCT
>JAQGOT010000002.1 GCA_028293465.1 Pedosphaera sp.
GCCAGGCATTCTCGGGATCAGGCTCAATGCCTTCCTTCGTGCGCTTCTCCCCACGCGGGACCGCACGGGTCTCGGCCCGGAACAATTCCTGGGCGGGCCATTCGTCCAGGATGGCCTCGGTCTGGCCCTGCCGGTCGTAAGCGTAACCCTGCGCAATCTGCTGGTTGGTCTTCAGCACCAGGTTGACGCGCGGCGTCGAACTCAGGTCCTGCAACCCACCACGTTTGTCCTCGTCCGGTTCATAGCCCAGGCGAGCGGCCATCTGCTTCACCTCTAACCGGGCCGAGGCAATGTCGATCTCGCCCTGGGTGAGTTGCAGCACCTTGGCTTTTTCCACCTCCAGCAAATCCGTCAGCGTGTTCCGGGCGCTGAAAAAGGAATTGTTGATCACGTCCCGGCCCAACTGCTGAAGCTCCGCACTGCCGAGGTTGGTCGGCATGATGCTGCGGTAGGCCACGTCCTGGAACGCTTCACGAAATTGGAACAGCGGAGGCATCAGGATTTCTGGATGATGATCTCGCCGAGGGTTTTCTTGTGCGTCCGGTTGTTCACCGCCTGGTTGGCGGAAACGACCGGCGTGATTTTGCAGTCCTGGAACAGGTCCCGGTTGAACTCGCTGTCATCCAGGGTGACGATCCAATTGCCCTTCAGCTTGCCCACGTCGCGCCGGAACTGCCGCATCCGCTTTTCGTCCCAGCCCTGGTAAGCATCGATGTCACAGTTGAGGTAGGGCGGGTCGATGAAGAAAAACGTGTCCGCGGAATCGTAATTCTTGAAGCAGCGCTCATACGAAATATTCTCGATGACCACCTTGTCCAACCGTTCATGCGCCGCCTTGATCAGCGCCGTGGCCGACTGCCGCGAGAAGGCCGCGCCGCCTCCGGTGGTCTTTGCGACCGCGAAGCTGTGCATGTTGCCGCCGAAACAAGTGCGGCTCCGGATCAGGAAGCGGATACCGCGCTCGATGTCCGTCATGCCCGGCTGCTGGGTGAAGAGGTGGAACAACTGCCGGGAACTCACCACCATTTCAATTTGGCGCAAAACCTCGGGCAGGTGCTTTTGCACATTCAGATACAGCGCAATCAGGTCGCCGTTGATATCGTTGACGACTTCGACCGGGCTGCGGGGTTTGGCCAGCAGCATCGCGAGGCCACCGGCGAAAGGTTCACAATAGCAAACGTGCGGCGGGATCAGCGGCAACAGATGCTTGAGCATCCGCGATTTGCCACCAGGCCAGCGCACGATAGGTTTGACACGTTCAGGGTTCATAAGCCTTTTAGTTGGTTGCGAGTGGCAACGCGGGTGTTGCCGCTGACTTGTTTGATTTTCCCGCCTCGTTGAGATTCTGCCGGGACCTCCGGATCATCCGCTTTGCTCACCACTTCTTTGCCGTCAGCGATCCGCGTAAGCTGAGTGTCGGCCTTTTCAATCTGCTTGCGCTGATCCTCGCTCAAGAGCAGACCAGGGATGGCGGTCTGCATGGCTTCGATGATCAGGTAACAAGCAACCCACTTAAGCTCGGGCGGGATGGTGCCCGGCGTCAGGGAAATGTAATTGCGAAAATTGCTCTCGATCTTCAATCGGATGCGGTTCGCGATGTCAGCGGATACTTTCGTGAACCGGTCAGTCTGGCCTTCGGCGGTGGCGGCTGTGTTGATGGCATCGACCTGCGCCCCGGCCAGGTAATCGTTCAGGTCTTCCAATGTGATGGTGATCCAGGCGCTCATTGCTGTTTCGTTTTTTTGGTGTGAAAGCCTGGCGGAGCAACCGCCCCGCCAGGCGTGATAGGTAACGATCAGCTAATGGTCCACTTGCGGATGCCGGTGGAGAACGTCACAACGATCTTGGAGTAATGCTCCACGGTGATGGCCGCGAGCTTGGCGCTCAGGATTTGGAAGTAAACGCGCACCAAGCCACCGCCCTGTTCGGCGCTGAAGTTGGACACGAACCGCTTCATGTGCGAGGGGTCCTCGGTATCCACGCCGTCCTGGGCGTAGAAGCCCAGGATCAGGTTGGAGACGATTTCCGACTTGGCAGCAGCGCCACTCTGATAGCGCTCCTTGCTGATCTTCACTTTGTCCACCATCAGGCGGGCGGCGAGTTGCTCCATGTTGAGGTTCACCACACCGGCAAAGGCCGTGTAGTTCTTCTGCGCCTCATAGGAGATGCCGCGCTTGTTGAACGCAGTGTCACCATAGAGGAGGCGGTTGGGGCGGATGCCGCTGGCGGTCGCCGCCGTGATCAGGTCCGTCTTCACGTCCTGATCCGGATTCTTGCCGTCAGTGGTGTCCCAGGTCAGCGGCGAGTTGGTTCCGGCAGCGGCCAGGGCCGTGATGCCGCGCCGATACTCGTTGCGGTAGAGACGGCGCAGGAGTTTCGCCGCCTTTTCGTTTTGCCAGTTGGGACCGCTGACGTTGTCCAGGTCGGCGATGTAGGTCAGCCCTTTGTTCAGGGTCTTATCCGTCACATCCGACTGGGTGTATTCCACGCGCTTGAAGTCAGACCCGATGGCGCGTTGGTCATCGATGACTTCCGACAGGAACTCTTCAGCGTTGTTGGCTTTTTTCCATTCAAAGCGCCGACCCACGGTGACGGCTGGCGCGATGAAGTTGAGCGAATCCTCGATATTCTCCGGATCGCGCCAGCCAACCAGGTAGTTGGTGATGGGCTCGGAGTAATAGGTTTCAGAGAACCGGGCGTCGTTGGCGAAGAAGACCTGTCCGGCTTCGTAACCTGAGCCAGTGTCTTTTTGGATCGGGACGCCGCCGTGAAAAATCAGGCCAGAGCGAGCGTCGTTTTGGAATTGAACTTTTGCGTTTTTCATTTTGATTGAGTGATGCTGTTTTGTCGTTCGTGAGTGAGGTGGGTTTCAGCGACTTATGGAACCACGCGCTGGATGGGCAGGCAGGGATCGAACTCGATGACATCGTTTGCCGCCGCCGCCGCCGTGATGGCGCGACCGATGATATACCAGGTGCCGGAGGTGGCTTTGAGGGTGATGACCGTGCCGTCCCCGTTGCTTTGGATGAAGGCACCTGCCGCGATGGCCGCTCCGGCCACTGCTTTCAGTGTGCCCGGTGCCGCGCCCAGGAGCGCGATGCTCACCAATTCTTCCGCCGCTGGTGCTTCATCGGTGCAGATGCCCAGGGGAATGTCGGTGTTCGCGGCGCTCACGGCCACGTGGTCGGCGTCGCTGCCGATCTTCACCACAAAGAACCGCGTGGCCAGGGCTGCGTCCGTCAACCGGGTGATCTGTCCGTTGGTGTGCGTGCCTTCGGCGACGTTGGCGAATTCCACCTGGGCATTCCGACCAGGCCAAAAACTGGCAAGACGCTTGAGGCCGGTGGGCAACTTGGCCACTTTGCGCCAGTGGCGCTGGAAGCCTTTGTGCCTGGTGAACCGAGCTGTGAGGGTTGCGGATGGGAGACTGCGGATCAGACCCCATGCGAGCATGGCGAAGATCAGCCCAACGATTGCGAATAGGAGGATGTTCATTTGAGTGTTGTGTTCGAGTTAACGGTTGCTGGTGGATTTACTTTGGCGTTTGCGGGGCCGCAGCTTTGTCGGCGGCAGGTTTGTCGGCGGCAGGTTTGTCAGCGGCAGGTTTGTCGGCGACGGCTTTGTCGGCGATGGCTTTCCTGGACGCCTCTTTCGCTTTGGCCCGGTCCTCGCGGTCCTGTTCGGTGATGACTTGGATCGCCATCTCAAACGAAAGGCCAGCCCTGATTTTTTCTTGGATGGCCTTGCCGATGCTGATGATGTCCGGATCGCCGGTTGTCTCGCCCGCTTGAAGCATGGCGCGGAGCCCAATGGCCTCAGCTTCGGTTTGTTTCAGCGTGCGGATGGCCGCGACGGTTTGTTCCAAGCTGGCCCCGGCAGGGAGGCCGAGGGCTTTGATGATTTCATTCATGATACAGTTGATTTGCGGTTTTAGGTTGGGGACGGTGATTTAGAAGGTTTGTTTCGGTTTCTGCATCG
>JAQGOT010000041.1 GCA_028293465.1 Pedosphaera sp.
GCTGCCCGCGGAAATCTCTTCGGTCTTCTTGGGCTGGCCAAAATACATCCCCCCGGTCAAATCGCGCACCACGAGAATATCAATCCCGTCTCCCTGGCGTTCCTTGCTCAACGGGCACGCATGCGACAATTCCTTCGGCAGCTTGACCGGGCGCAAGTTGGCGAACAGTCCAAACTCCTTGCGCAACCGCAGCAGCGCCGCGCGCTCCGGCCGCTCCTCCTTGGGGATCGTGGGGTCACGATCCGGCAAGCCCACCGATCCGAACAAAATGCAATCCGACTCCTTGCACAGCTTCAGCGTGGCATCCGGCAGCGCCTTGCCGGTGGCGTCGATCCCTGCCCAGCCGACCGGTGCTTCCGTGATTTTCAACGTCAGCGAAAACTTCTTCTCCACCGCGCGCAGCACCTTGATGGCTTCACGCATGACTTCCGGACCAATGCCGTCACCGGCGAGCGCCGCGATCTTTAAAACAGTTGAACTCATATTTAGCCCTGAAGAGTAAGGAGCGGCTCCGTTTGAGGAAAGCAGATTTTCCTCCCCGCTGAAGGCCGTGGCAAGTTCTACGGAAAACGCGCCCGGGTATTTGCAAATAGGCAGCAAGCGATACCGAATGACAGCTCCACCGACCTCTGCTATATTGCATCGATACCGAAAAGAGCTGCTTGACCGGGTGGTGAGGAAATTTCGTTTTTTCAACAGGATCTGATTATGTCGTTCGCTTATTTCGCAACGGTGGCCGTGATGTTCCTGGCCTACTGCACCATCCGCGCATTTGCCCTGAACGAATTGCGCTGGTTGGGTCGCCCGGTGGATAAATCGAGTCTCACCGGCAAATCTATTGACACCGACAGCCTCGCAGTTCGAGTCGAATCGGTGCGACAGAACTACCGTGCGGAGATTCAATCTGAACCCTCCTCCCCCAATCGTGCTCTCCTCCTCAAGACCAAAAGAGAGCAAGTCGCTCAGCTCGCCTTTTTTCACCGGCCAGCGCCTCCCCAACCGCCCGACGAAGAGCACGGATCATCGACCTGGCTTCTCGCCTGATCCTAACTTCTTCACGTCTCGCTGAGGTCGATCCATTTGTCGAGCTTCGGCGTTTGCACCTTCCCCAGCAAATCGAGCAACCGTTCCGGGTCCTCCTCCGATACCACCAATGAACGGTGTTCCGCCCGGACGAACCGCTCCGCCACCGTGTGATCAAAGAACCCCAACAGCGAGTCATAAAACCCGGCCGTATTCAGCAAACCATGCGGCTTTCGATGCAGCCCAAGCTGCGCCCAGGTCAGCACCTCGCAAAACTCCTCCATCGTCCCAAACCCTCCCGGCATGGCGATGAAAGCATCCGCCAACTCCACCATCAAAGCCTTCCGCTCATGCATCGAGCCTACCACCCGCAGATCCTGCAACCCTTGATGAGCGATCTCCTTGGAAGCCAGTGCGTGAGGAATCACACCAATGACCCTCCCGTTCTCCGCCAGCACCGCATCCGCGATGGTTCCCATCAAACCAACCCGCCCGCCGCCATAGACCAACTCCAGGCCGCGCCGGGCCAACACACGGCCCATTTGCTGCGCTGCCTCCACATATTCCGGCCGCGAACCGAAACTCGAGCCGCAATAAACACAAACCCGTTTGATTTTTCTCAGTTGATCAGACATTCAAATCCATTCAACATCTCGTTGATTTCATTTGGTGGGATTCATGAGCCTCCCCAGGAACAGAATGCTCCCGGAAGCCTTTTCCCGAATCAGAAAAATAAACGGATGATCGGCGCGAAAAATGGGAATCGGCGCAGGTCGCATCGCACTGGTCAGGGCCATAGTGGTTCCCGTCGCCGCCGCTGCTTCCGTCCCCTCCTCGTTCACCTCCACAAACGCCTTGTGCACCACCGCGGATATATAAAGATCGCGCTGCCCGTCCATTCCAGAAAAATCGGCCTGCGCACTGAAAGGATTCCGCATGCCCATCGCTGCCAACGTGTCGTTCAAGTCAAACTTGGCCTCCAGCTTGAACTTCGGCAGGAACACTTTCACCTTTTGGGATCGCGCCGCCGTCAGCCATTCCTCCAACTTCTGCGGGCTGACCCGGCCTTCCACCGCCTTGAGCCCCTGCGGGTCACGCGGCAGCAACACCACCATGGAAAGCTCATCACCCACATACGGCAGCTCCAAGACCTGCAACCCCTCCGCCTCGGCATAATTAAACTCCGCCGTCATGTTCATCAAAGGCGCCTGAACCTGCGTGTTGCCATTCACGTGAAACGGCGAAACCGCCGTGCTGTTCGTCCGAAACGGCGTCGTCCAGCGTCCCTTGAAATAAATCGCATTCACAAGCACCAACCGCGTGTTCGCATCCAGCGACCCTGCCGGGATGATCTCCTGAATCTTCCCTTTCGTCTGTTTCGACACCCACCCGTTGATCTCCCGCCGGACAGGTTCCGCCTTCGTCTTGAAATCAGCCTGGCTCACCCTCCCTTCATACTGCTGCCTCGCCACGTCGAGGAAAGCCGGCAGGAACGAATGTCCCGCCTGCGCCCAAAGCCCGTTCGCCACATCCAACTCCACCCCTTTCTTTTTTTGGATAGCGTTCAAGTCCTTCTGCAATCCACCGAACGCCGAATCCACCTCACCCGGGCTCATGCCGAAATGCAGCACCTGCGCCATCTGCTTTTCCGTCTCCCCGCGCGCCCCGGCGTGAGCCATCGCCAGG
This sequence comes from Pedosphaera sp., assembly GCA_028293465.1. Classification (GTDB taxonomy): domain Bacteria; phylum Verrucomicrobiota; class Verrucomicrobiia; order Limisphaerales; family Pedosphaeraceae; genus JAQGOT01. The sequence continues at coordinate 2,710 of JAQGOT010000041.1, forward strand.
CACGTCGAAACGCTGTAAGGCGAAAAGAACAAATTCCCCTCCGTCGCCTTCAATTGCCCATACAGATCCAGGGCAAAAGCCGTATTCCCCGCCACCAACGATTTCATCGCATTAGTCTCCGCCGCCCCCGCCGAGGCTATTCCCAACAGCAGCGCCAACCCAACCCTCATACCGTTCTTGATTTTTTTCATGCCACCTTTTCGTTTGATTCCCATTAATCCATTCCGCCGCCGGTTCACCCCGACTTAATCCCTTTCCCGCCCCCTGTCAACCCTGCCCACAACAGCACGTCTCCCACGAGCCGCGACATTGCCGAGCACTCCGCAGGATGATTCGGCATCCGCAACCTTAGGAATTGACGCGCTGGCGGCTGTGGCCCACCTTTCGCTACAACCAATCCAAACCCAAACCGTTCATGAGCTGGTTCAGCAAAATGTTTCAGCCGAAAAGCAGCCCTGCCTCAAGCACCGGCAGCAACACGGCCGAGGATATCATCCATTTTTATCAGCAGTTGGGATTTTTCACGGGTGTCGAGCCCGCCAGCGTGATTCAGGATTATACCCGCGATCATGGGCAACCACCGGACGCAGGCAAGCCATGGGATGACGTGTTTCTGCTGGCCTACGCAAAAGGCGACGCTTGGGCCGATGATCCAGAAGCCGACGTCTGCGCCGAAAACAAAGTTTATTCCGTGGTTCTTCCCGAGTGGGCAGCCATTTCACACGGCGCGTTCACCCCCAGCACAATCACCGAGCAT
>JAQGOT010000062.1 GCA_028293465.1 Pedosphaera sp.
CCAGCACCCGAAAATCTCCCCCTCAACCCAAAAACCCGCGCTCCATCCTCGCCTCACACCCTCGCCACCACCGGCTCGGCCATCATTGCCTTGATTCTCCGCTCCATGTCGCGCGCCCACTTCTCCCGTTTCTGCGCCCGGAACTTTCCGCTGCCGCCGCGTGGTCCGATGGGCACCTCCCGCGAGCCGGACGAATCGTTCACTTCCAACACCAGCCGATAGAAAGTCGTCGCGCCGTGAGAGCCTTCGCCCACGACAAACCGCTCCACCTCGCAGGAGGTGATGGCCGCGGTGGGAATTCGAAAATACTCCTTGTCGCCTTCAAACAATATTTCGCGGTACTTGAGGTCGAGGCGCAGGAAGCCGACATCGCTGGCATCATCGAGTTTCAATTTGCCCCAATTCGCGCGCGGAATGATCTGCACAAAATGGACCTCGGAATCGCCGGGATTTACCAGACGCTCCGGACGGCGGGCGAACTCCCTCTTGATCAGTCGCAACAGGTGGCGCGTGGCAAAAAAATCCGGTGCCGTGAGTATCAGGATGAGATCGGCGACAGCCAGGAGAATGGCGATTCCAATGAGCGCTTCACCCAGCAGCTTCAGGGCTGGCGAAACTCCCCCCGCCGGCAGGTGATCTGGGAAGGCGAAATAGCCGCCCAGAAAACCCAGACCGATCGAGCCAAAGATCGTAAGAACCAAACCGAGCATGAAGCCGACCGCAATCAATTTGGTTTTTGTGGTCAGCACCTTGCCCGCGTACAGCGGATCCACCGGCCAGATGTCCGCGCGTACCATGGTTTGCACCGGAGCTTCCACCCTCAGTTCCCTCAAAGCTTCGGCCGCCGTGGTTTCCGTCACGGTTTCGAGCACGGAAAAGCGCGGGAGCAGGGCGGCGAGTTCGTCGGGCTTGATCCGTATCTGGCGCAGGAGCAATTTGCCTTTGGCCCCGTCGAAAGCATCCAAGGTCGCGCCCTTCGGGTTTTCGGTGATTTGCTTCACCGACATGTAAACGGTGCAGTCCTTGGTCTTGCCTGATTTCAAGCTGGGACAATAATCCAAGGCCACCGCCGTGTACGGTGCGGTGCTTTTCGGCGGCGAGGTGAACAGCGCGGCGAGGGACTGCACCGCGCCCAGGCGGAGTGCTTCGGCAAACGCAGGGCCGATCTCCGGCTTGAATTTCGTCGTCTCGCGGTTCATCCATCCCTGGCACTTCTCGCAATACGGTTTGCCCGCCCGGCGAAAACCGCCGGCGCAGGAAATCCCGATGATGCAACAAAACTCCGCCGCAAACATGAACCAGTTCATGCCGTGGCTCCCCGTGGTGGTGGCCTCATCGCGGTCGCGTTTGGGCGAATGTTCGTGCCTGATTACATCTGTCTGCATCCGGAACGCGATGTAGGAAGGAAGCAGTTCGACTCTCGCCACACTCTCGATCCCGAGTGCATCCACCATGCCCGCATAATAATAACCGAGGTAAAGCGTCATCCCGGTCGCCAACCCGAGCAAGCTGGCGACCAACCGGCTTCGGCAGTGTCCTTTTTGCACCGCCAGTAAAACCATCCCGGCCACACCGAGTGAAACCAGCAACGGAATGAGCAGCACGAAATAAAACCCCCAGGTGAAAAGGAAGTACAAGAGCATGGCCAGCCCGACGCTGACGATCCAAGCCAGCGCCGCCCACGGAATGAAGCGGACCCAATTGACTTTTCCGCTGCTTTTAAACGCGTGCCGGCCGTCCAAGGTATATTTATCCATGGTTAGAGTTTGTCGGAAATCAGCCGCCCCACTGCCAGCTTGTTTTGCTTCGGGTGAATTTAGACTATTCGGGGCTTTCTGAGAACTCTTTTAATTCACCACCCCTCACACCAACAACATCGCATCCCCATAGCTGAAAAACCGATACCGCTCCCGCACCGCCTCCGCATACGCGGCCAGCACCATTTCTCGCCCGCGCGTTTCGCCCGGCGCCGCAAACGCACTCACCAACATCAGCAAAGTGGAGCGGGGGAGATGAAAGTTCGTCAGCAACGCATCCACAATTTTAAATGCATACGGTGGATAAATAAAAATCCGCGTCCGCCCGCTGCCCGCCAACAATCGCCCGTCATTCCGTGCCGCCGCGCTCTCCAACACCCGCACACTCGTCGTGCCCACAGCCACAACCCGGTGACCGCCGCTTTTCGCTTTTTCGATCGCGCGCACCGTCTCCTCGCTCAACTCATACCGCTCTTCATGCATCGTGTGGCCCGCGAGATTTTCGGCCTTCACCGGCGCGAACGTGCCGAGCCCGACATGGAGCGTGACAAAACACACCTTCACCCCGCGCGCGCGAATCCCTGCCAGCAACGCTTCCGTGAAATGCAACCCCGCCGTCGGCGCCGCCACCGATCCCGCGGGCGCGGCATACACCGTCTGATACCGAATCTTGTCCGCCGCCAGTGCGTCCGCGTTGTCTCGCGCAATATACGGCGGCAACGGAATCTCGCCGAGCGCCTCCAGCATCGTGCTGATATCCGATACGCCGGAAAATCGCAAGCGGCGATGCCCCTCCTCATTTATATCGATCACCGCGGCCCGCACCGGCGTCGTGTTGCCTCCATGATCGTGAAAAATGATCTCCGTGCCGACCTGCGCCCGTTTGCCGGGCCGCAGCATCACCCACCAATCGTTCACACCGTTCTCCTCAAGCAACAAGATCTCGAACCGCCCGCCCGATTTCGCATTGCTCCCCCGCAGACGCGCCGGAATCACCCGCGAATTG
>JAQGOT010000159.1 GCA_028293465.1 Pedosphaera sp.
AACGCGCGGTTCGCCAGCGCGGCGGGCCGGAAGTGCGGATCCAGGACCGGCGTGATCCGCGGGCGAAGCAGGGCAAGGCCGTTGTTATCTTTCATGCAGCGGGTGCCGTTTTAAGGGAGATGGCTCCCGGATTCAAGCGCGCAAATCTGGCGGTGCTCGCGACAAAAGCTGGCATTCCTCCCGCCTGCTTATAAACTCGGCCCCATGATTCTCCAGAAAGGCGAAAAAATTCACGTCATTCATCGCCGGCATTATGAAAAGGATCCGCATCGCCATTTCGTCGGTGTGGTGGAAGCCTATGAGCACGGTCTCGCCCGGGTCACCGGCCATATCTTTACCGTCGATTCGACCAAGTTCGCCTTTTTCCGGCGACCAGAGCTGCGGACCCGCATCATCGCCCTCACCTCGGGCGATGTTCTTTTAAATGTTCTGCCGCCCTCAGTGGATCTGGCCAAGATCGTTTACAAGCAGGAAAAGAAATCAGTCCGGGTCACCGATGGCAGCGAGTGGCACATGGAAATCAGTGAATTTGCCTGGCGTTGATCTTGCCCCCTCGGAACCCGACTTCGGAAAGCCAAGTGCAACGCTCAAAGCCGCGCTTTTTTCAATCGCACGGCACGGTCCGGCCAGCCGCCCACTCCCGCAATTCATCCACTTTCTCCGCCATGGTGACGGACAGCGGCCGGGTCTGCTGAATCTCCGCCAGGAGATCCGCCTGTGAAACCGCGCGTCGCTGGTCATGGGCGGCGTACATTGCCGAAACAATTGCCTGCTCGATTTCAGAACCGGAGAACCCGTCCGTGGCGTTTGCCAGCGCATCAGCATCGAACCTGGACGGCGCAAGACAGCGCTTATGCAGGTGAATCACCACAATATCGCGCCGATTTTGCAGCGCCGGGAGGTCCACGAAAAAGATTTCGTCAAAGCGTCCTTTGCGCACGATCTCGGGTGGCAAACGCATGATATCGTTGGCCGTCGCGACGATGAACACCGGTTCCTTCCGCTCAGACATCCAGGTGAGCAGTGTCCCCAGCACACGGCGCGAGAGACCGTCATCGTCATCCCCCACCACGAGACCCTTTTCGATTTCGTCCAGCCAGAGAACGCATGGAGCCATGACTTCGGTCGTCTCGAGCGTTTTACGAAGGTTGCGTTCCGTTTCGCCGTAATACTTGCTGTAGAGCACGCCAAAATCCAACCGCAGCAAGGGCACGCCGAAAATGCCGGCCGCCGCCTTTGCCGCGAGGCTCTTGCCGCAGCCCTGCACGCCCAACAGCAGCATGCCTCGCGGGGGATCCAACTGATCCGGCGCGCCCTCGCGAAAAAAGCTCTTCCGCACGTTCAACCAGTTGCGCAACCGTTGCATCCCGCCGATTTCCGCAAATTGCGCCGTCTCGTATTCGAACGTCAATGGCGAGTCGCGTCCCAGCAGTTCATACTTCGCCCGCATTACCCCGGGCAGTTCCGATTCGGAGATCACCCCATTGTCGTTGATCGCTTTAAGGGCCAGGCGGCGGGCATCGGTGGCGGTGACGCCTGCCAGGTTGCGCACCAACAGGTCAAGCGCCTTGTTTGTGGTCCGCACTGAAGAGTGGCCGTGCTGGGCTCCCCAGTCCCCCGCCACATCATAAACAATCCCGCGCAGTTCCTGCGGCGTCGGCAAGGGCAACCGGAAGTAGGCCGTGAACGAGCGCAATTCCTCGGGTATTGGCAGCACGCCGCCCACCAGCACCACGGTCGAACGGTGTTTCGCGTAAGTCAACGCAATATCCTTGAGAAAACGCGTGTGTACGTTGTCCGTCAAGTAGGGATGAAAATCCAGCAGCACAAACAGCGAGCGCGACGCGGAGGTCTTGATGTAGGAGAGAACTTCCTGCGACTTAAGGACCGATTCCTGCGGCTGATCAAGCGGGTCAAACGCCTGTAATCCCTCGGTCACCGTCCACCGATAGGCCTTAAGCTGGAGCTGTTTGCCAATCTCCCGCAACAGGTGAACGATCTGTGGTTCCTCGTTGCTTTCGACCGCGATCAACGGCATTCGCGAACGCACCATTGCCGCCAAATCACACAGCGGGCTCTTCGTGATCAAGATTCCCTCCTGCGCGCGTTTTGCCGAACGAAAATTCATGCCCTTTACCCCTCGAACCTCACCTTGAATTATACCGGGACTTGGGGGAAAAATCAAACCCACGGGCAAGCACCCGCACCACGGATGGAGGTCAGTAGCATGCAAGCATCAGCGAATTTGCCTCGCGCTGCAGCTCCTTTCACACGTCCGGAGCAGCAGATAACTTTGTCGGCGGCGAACCAAACAGCAACCGCAGGCTGTTCATCACCACCACCACTGTGCTCCCTTCATGCCCCACCACCCCGATGGTCAAGGGAATCTTCCCCAGCAACGCAAAGCAAACCAACACCGCGACGGTGCCCAGTGAGATAATCAGGTTCTGACGGATCACCCGCCGCGCCCGTTTGCTTAACTGGAACGCCGCCAAAAAATTCTCCAACCGGTCGTGCATCAACACCACCTCCGCCTGCTCCAAGGCCGCATCGGAACCGCGCGCGCCCATCGCCACGCCCACGTCCGCCGCCGCGAGACTCGGAGCATCATTTACCCCGTCGCCGATCATCGCCACGCGCTGGCCGTTTTGGCTGAGTCCCCGAATCGCCTCCACCTTTTGCTCCGGCTTCAACTCGGCGCGCACATCATCCAGTTGCAACTGCACTTTCAAATGCTCCGCTGTGGCCCGGCGATCGCCGGTCAGCACCACCGTGCGCAAACCTTCCCGCCGCAATTCCTCCATCACCGATCGCGCCTGCGGCCGGATGTCATCTCGCAGGATGATCCGCCCCAGTAGATCGCCTTCCGTCAACCAAACCTCGTTGAAACCCGCCTCCGTGGCCGGCACCTGGCAGATGGTGGCGGCATGCGAACCTTGCGCCAACCATTCGCGACGACCCAACAAACAGTTCTTGCTCCCGCGCCGCGTTTGCAATCCCTGTCCCGTCACGGACTCAAAATGGTCGAATTCGATCGCCTCCAACCCCTGCTGTTTTCCATAACGGGTGATGGCCCGCGCCAATGGATGCGTCGAAAGCCGCTCCAAAGAATAGCCGAGCCGGCCCACCTCCCCTTCCCGGCCGGGCGGGAAACTTTCCACCCGTTCAACGCGCAGTTCGCCCGTCGTCAGCGTCCCCGTTTTGTCCAACGCGACCACATTGATGCCGGCGAGTTTTTCCACGGCCGCACCGCCGCGGAAAAGAATCCCATGCCGCGCGCCCCAGGCGATTGCCGCCAGCACCGCCGACGGAATGGACAACACCAGCGCGCACGGCGACGCTACCACCAGCAGCGTCATCGCATGATAAAACGCGCTCGGCTTGCCACCCGCCGCCGCGAATGGGGACAGTCCCAGCGCCAGCCACCAAACAAAGAACATCGCGAGGGAAAGCCCCAGCACGCTGTAGGTGTAGTACGAACCGAACTTGTCAGTGAATAGTTGCGCCGGGGCCTTTTGCTGTTGCGCCTCTCGGATGAGCTGGATGATTTTTTGCAACGAGCTTTCCTTGGCGGGTCGCAACACCGTGACCTCCACCGCGCCCCACAGATTGAGTGTTCCGGCCAGGACATTGTCTCCCACCGCTTTTTCCACCGGCGTGGCCTCCCCCGTAAGGTTGGATTCGTCACTCGCAGTCTGGCCTTTCGCGATTTCCGCATCCACCGGAAACTGTGCGCCGGGCTTGATCAACAACCGCATTCCCGACTGCAACTGCTCCACCGGCAACTCCCGTTCCCGCCCGGATTCATCCAGCACCGTCGCCACTTTCGGAGCCTCCTTGAACAGCGAACGAATTTCTCGCTGCGTCCGTCCCAAGGCGAAATGTTCCAACGCTCCCGAAAATGAAAACAGGAACAGCAACGTCGCGCCTTCTTCCCAGGCGCCGATGCTCGCGCTGCCGACCGCCACCGCCAGCATCAGAAAATGCACATCGATGGCGCGCTGTTGCAGTCGTTCCCAAACCTCCTGTGCGGTGTACCAACCGCCAGCCAAATACGCCAGCAGGAAGCTGTAACGCGCCCACGAACTGTCGCCCAGGAAATAGCCGGCCAATCCGAAAACCCCGCAGAGAATCGCCGCCGCCAGTTGCGGTTTCCATTCATCGACGTGCTCGGCGTGCTCGAGGAACTCCACATCCCGTTGCACCACCCGGGGCCATGGAATATCCCGCCAACGCCAGAACCGCGGTGCCGTCGGGCACGTGACTCGCGCAATCGTGGTCGCCTCCCCCTCGCGTCGGATGGTCACTGCCTGCCGCTCGGTGGGCGTGAGTGGCGGCTCGCACGCCTGGCAATCCGCCTCCCCCGATAACAAAGCGCAGGGGTGCTGTGCGCTTGCGTGCTCCGCTTCCTGAATGGTCTGGGTAACCCGCTCGGTCAACCGTCCCACATCCGCCCGACCCAGCGTGGCCACGGAAATGGTCTTCCGGCTGTGATTGACCGTCACCGCCTCGAGCGTCGGCTCCTCCGCCAAGACCTCCGCCACCGAGCGGGCGAGGCATTTCGCCTCCGTCGGGTGATCCTCCGTGTTGCTGGCGGTTGCTGGAGTCATAAAGCGCTTTTAAGCCATTACCATCTTCTCCTATCAACGGAGTATTGCCAAGCCCTCAGGCCAATGGGAATTCCAGCCCCCCCGGCTCAACGACTCGGGCCGTCGATTCGCCGCCCGGTCATCACCCCCGGCGCTTTGTCCGGATCTTCCACTTGCCCCATCGGGTCGGGATTGTTACCCCAAACGACATCGGGAGCCCCCGACTTCATCGGCTCCCACGAATAACGATTCAGTTCGCGTTCAAATGCCGGCCAATGCACGAAATTTACCGACCTGCGCAGCACCAGGAACCGCGGCGGCGTCTTGCCATCATCCTCCGCCCGGAACGCCGCCATCCCGCCGCGAATCGGATTGGGCAGATAAAACATCAACGGCACATCCTCGTAGTTGACGAGCACCTCATCCGTAGGCGCGGCATTTTGCTTGAGCCACTCCACCACCATCCGGTTGGGATCCGGCCGGTGCCCAAACACTCGCGACACCATCATCCCCAACTCCGCGCGAAACACTCCGCCGCTCTGGCACCACTCCGGCGACCGCGCCACCAACTGCACCGGCAAGCTCACCCACGGTGTCAGGATCAGCACCGCCGCGCCCGCCCACGCCGCTTGCGGCTTCCACCGCTCGCAGCCCCGCACCAACACCCAGGCCGCCAGCAGACTCCCCACCGGCACCGCCGGAATAAAGTAACGCAGAAACGTCGCCGGGGTCGCCGTCGGCACCCACACCAGGAGACCGCCGATGATCCCGCACCCAATCAGCACCAACCGCCGCTCCATCACCGGCAACTCCGGCCACCGAATTTTCAACAACACCCCGGCCGCCACCACCACCAGCAGCGGCGCGATAAATTGGTTCATGTTGAAAAGGTTTTCAAGAAACCGGCTCGC
>JAQGOT010000169.1 GCA_028293465.1 Pedosphaera sp.
GTATGTCAGCGGCACCGGTCCCTACCAGGACCGCGCCCGCCACCCCCTGCCCGATTTGTTGATCATCGACGCGGTGATGCCGGCCTTTGACGCCAAGGAGATCCTGGACTGGCTGGCGGCCCACCCCGCCCCGGGCATGAAGGTGGTGGTGTTCAGCGGCTACCCGGTCAGTGACGTGCGGGAGCGCTACCTGCAACGGGGCGCGCACGCCTTCTTCTACAAGACCGGGGAGATGCACCAGTTGGCCAGCATCGCCAAGGAAATCGAGAACGGCCTCGTGGCGGGCGATTACGATCGTTCAGCAGCCACGCATTAAACCCGCGTTTTTCTTCCCGAAATCCCACCACCGTTTCGTTTCCATTCCCCAGCGGATTGGTTTTGTCCAACTCGTTCCCGCCAGGAAGCGGGACCGGCTCCAGAGCCGCTTGCGGGTTTCTCCTACTTGTAGGTGCACGGCAAAAAAGCCGACACTACGCCCAGCCTTAAGTTGTCCTGAGACAATTCGGCGCGACAGATGCCAAGGAGTTGGGGATGGGAAATCTTGCTGAAGAAACGTTTTGTCCGCCGAAGCAACTCAGGAGGGTTGAGGTTGGCCATCAAATACCCTCGCCGGTGAGCATTCTGCTCTCCTGACAGCGGGTTGAAAAGCTCGCTTTTTCGCAGGACACGTAACAAGCCTCAAAGTTTTTGTGATTTTGTATTTGCCAGTCAAAGACGCCTGACGTCGCCTCCCACTCCTTCAACGGGCTGCGACGGTTGGTGCCCTGGCTGGCAAGCGATCCGGTGGAATTGATTGCCACTGTTCTGTGGTGCAGAGCTTTATCCCTGGTTGACAACAACCGAAAGCTTCGACAACGGAATGCCTGGCGACGAGGAAAATCCAGAATCGTTATATTTTGGGTTTTTGCAAAGGGGGGTAGTGACCCTATGGCGGAGGTTTTAACCAAGTAGTAAATTTACTTCACGCCGGAGAATGCTGCCCTCGCGTGTGGCCACTCCGATTTTCTCGGGCACTGAAAGTTATTTGAGTCAATTAACCAAAAAATTTATGCAAAAAATCAAAGTCATGCTGGCTGACGACCATACCGTGGTCCGTCAGGGATTGCGCGCCTTGCTGGTGGTGGAGGGGGATATTGAGATTGTGGGGGAGGCGGACACCGGGCGCCAGGCGGTGATGATGGCCAAAAAGCTTTTGCCCGACGTGGTGGTCATGGACATCGCCATGCCGCTGCTCAACGGTCTGGAGGCGACCCGCCAGATCACCAAGCAGCTGCCCTCCACCAAGGTGCTCATTCTCTCCTCCTACAGCGACGACGAGTACGTGCAGCAGCTCACGGAGGCGGGGGCGGCCGGTTACCTGGTCAAGCAGACCGCGGCCAACGACCTGTTGAAAGCCATCCGCGAGGCGCGAAAAGGCAACGCCTTCTTCAGCCCGTCCATTGCCAAGCGCTTGCGCGATCATTGCCGGGAAGCCTTTGCCAGCGGGCAGCCGGTAAAGAAACGCACCGACTACCTGACCTCGCGGGAGGCGGAGGTGCTGCAACTCATCGCCGAAGGGCAGCCGAACAAGCAGATTGCGTCGGAGCTGTGCATCAGCATCAAGACCGTGGAAAAGCACCGCCAACAGCTCATGAACAAGCTGAACATCCACGACATCGCCGGGCTGACCCGCCACGCCATCTCCAAGGGGATCATCGAAAGCAACGTCGGCACGAAACCGATTGAGAATTTACCAGGGTAAGCCGACTGGCATCAGGTCGTGGTCGGCCGTTTAACTCTGCTTGGGTTTGGACTTGGAAAATGGATTGAGCACCGGTACGCCCGTGTTGCGGAAACCCTCTTCGTCCCGGCTGACCACGGTCAAGCCGTGGACCAAGGCCGTCGCGGCCAAGAAAGCGTCGAGGATGGAAACCAGCCAGCCCCTCATGGCTCAACCAGCCGGTCCAGTTGCGGACCGCGCTTGAAATCGGCATCTTTGCCCACGTTGGGCATGGCCAGCAGGGCGGCTTTGAAGGAAGCGCGCCTGGCCGCCTTGCCGAGCAACGACTCCCGCAGGATGCGCCGATGTTCCTCCTCCATGGAAACCCCGTGCTCAATCGCCTGTGGTTTCAACTTCCGGACGACCTTTTCCTCGATTTGTCTGACGATTAAATGTGGCATGACGCATCCGTTCCAGTTCTGCGACCAAAGCGAGCACAAATGACAGGGAGGACGAGCCTGAAACCAGCCACCCTTGGGCACGGCCGGGGGCGCGGCGGGCATTTGTAACGATTGTAACGATCCGTGTAACGGTTTGTAACGGCTAATGTAACGGTTAAAATCCACTTTTAATCAATGTTTACAGGGGTTGTAACGGTGTAACTGTTAAATACCCCCTGGAGAGAGAGGGGCCTCCCGGAATGACCAATGACCAATGACCAAGTTTCAAAGAAATCCCAAGTGTTAGCACACGGCCATCAAGTCTCAAGGGGTTGGCTCGAACGGTCGCGGTTGTCTTGGCGGGTTGGGCTGTTTGGTGTTGAAGCGGCGTGAACGTCGTGCAACAGGGTGGAGAGCCCGATGGTGTCATGCAGGCGGGCACTGGTACAAGAATGGTTGAAATCAACCCTCGGATGAGCCATCCTGAGTACACATGGAAAATGAGGACTTGGATGAGTTGATGGTGTGCCGGTTGGATCAGACGCGCAAAACGGTGGAGCCCTGTTCCATCGTGATTTTTGGCGCGAGCGGCGATCTGACGGCGCGCAAGTTGATCCCCGCGCTTTATCACTTATACAAGGAAAAGCAGATGCCGCCGAAGTTCCGGGTCATCGGATTCGCGCGGCGGGAGAAGACGGACGCCTCCTGGCGGGAGGAATTGCGCCAGGCGCTGGACCAGTTTTCGCGCACCAAGCCGGTGGACGACAAGGTCTGGCAGGAGTTCTCGGCCAATGTTTTCTATTGCATGGGGGAGTTTTCGGACTTGGAGGCGTACAAAAAGCTCGGAAAGCAGCTTGATTCCTTCGGCGACCCGCAGTTGCGGAATAATTTGCTGTTCTATCTGGCCACGTCACCCAGCCAGTTTGGGGAGGTCGTGGAGCAGTTGTATAAGGCGGATTTGTTGCACAAGGATGAATCGAAGGGGTGGCAACGGATCGTGGTGGAAAAACCGTTCGGCCATGACCTGGCCTCGGCGTACCAGTTGAACACGGAGTTGACCCGGTATGCGCACGAGCGGCAGGTGTTCCGCATCGACCATTACCTGGGCAAGGAGACCGTGCAGAACATCCTGATGTTCCGCTTTGCCAATTCAATCTTCGAGCGGCTTTGGAACCGGGATTCGGTGGACCACGTGCAGATCACGGTCAGCGAAAACCTGGGCGTGGGCCAGCGGGGCGGGTATTACGAGGAGGCCGGGGCGTTGCGGGACATGGTGCAGAACCATCTTTTGCAGGTGATGTCGCTGGTGGCGATGGAACCGCCGGTGTCGCTGGACGCCGAACCGATTCGCGATGAAAAGGTCAAGCTGCTCAAGTCGATTCGGCCGCTGACCCCTGAGGACGTGGCGAAGCAGGTGGTGCGCGGGCAGTATTTCGCCGGGATGGTTGATGGGAAAATGCAACTTGGCTACCGCCAGGAAGCCAAGGTGAAGGCGGATTCCAACGTGGAAACCTTCGTGGCGGTCAAGTTATTGGTGGATAATTGGCGCTGGTCTGGCGTGCCGTTTTACTTGCGGACGGGGAAACATCTGCCGTTGAGCGCGAGCGAAGTGCGGATTCAATTTCGGCCGACCCCGAGCGTGTTGTTCGCGGCGCAATGCGGCAACAAACTTGACCCCAATGCGCTGACGTTGCGGTTGCAACCGAACGAGGGGATTTCCCTGCGGTTCAACGGCAAGGTGCCCGGCACGAGCACGAGCGTGCGCCCGGTGCGGATGTCTTTCAGCTATAACAGCGAGTTTGGCGCTTATACGCCCGAGGCCTATGAGCGGTTGCTGCTGGAAGCCATGGCGGGGGACGCCACACTGTTCATCCGGCGGGATGAGGTGGAAGCGGCGTGGGCGATCGTGGATGAAATTCGCAAGGGCTGGGAAGGGAAGCCGTTGACGAACCGCGAATTTTATTCGGCCGGGACCTGGGGGCCGATGGCGGCGGACGACCTGCTGGCGCAACGCGGGCATGTGTGGCGCAATCCACAGCCGGTGACGTGAGGCAAATTTCGAATGGCGAATTTCGAATTTCAAATGGGGAGCGGGGCGGGTAGGCCATGTAGATTCTGATTTGGCCATGCCGCTTGAAACACTCTGGCGGTGAAGCGGTCCCGCATGCGGGACCGCGCTCCGGGGGGCGGTGTGCGGATGCTCCCTTTTGAGAAAGACTTTTAATCTTGGGCATCGCGAAAGGGTGAATTATGGCGTACGATTTATTTTCTTATCCGACGGCCGGCGAGCTGGCGGAGGGGGTGGCGACGGATTGGCTGCGGCAGATGAAAACGCGCCGGAGCAAGGAGCATGATAAAAATCCTCCCTGCAGTGTGGCGCTCTCCGGCGGGCGGATTGCGCAAACTTTTTTCAACGAGGTGGCCAGGCATCTTCAAATGGATCCTGACTTTCTCACGAATGTTTTCATCAAGGACGCGCATTTGTTTTGGGCGGATGAGCGTTGTGTTCCACCCACGGATCCCGAGAGCAATTATGCGATAGCCAAGCAGCTTTTGTTTGACCCCTTAAAAATTCCTGATGGCCAGATACACCGTTTGCGAGGTGAGCAGGATGAGGCCCTTGCGCTTCGCGAAGCGGTGGGCGATGTTTTGGCTGTGGTGCCGCGGCAGAGTGGTGCCGCTGGAAAAGGTCAGCCGGTCTTTGATATCATTTTTTTGGGCATGGGTGAGGACGGACATGTGGCCTCGCTGTTTCCCGGGGAGCCGGTGGAGGTCATGTCGAGCCCGGCGATTTATCGCTCGGTGACGGCAGTGAAACCGCCGCCGCACAGGATTACCATGGGTTACGGCGTGATCGCGGCGGCGACCGAAGTGTGGGTGCTGGCTTCGGGCAAAGGCAAGGAGCAGGCCCTGCGGGAATCGCTGGCCCCCCAAGGCAAGACCCCGCTGGCGCGGGTGTTGCGGTCGCGGGCGCAGACGAAGATTTTCACGGATATCGCCGGGGTGGCGTAGCCCGGGTTCGGTGCGCTGTCAAGGGGGAGGGCCACGGAAATCGCAAAAAAGAATTGAAAGATTTATAATATATTTCCGAACAAAACAGGGGCTTCGGTTATCTATTATCTGTAGATGTCGCTGTTCGTTTAGGGTTGGCAGAGAGGTTATGCTAGTGGCGAGGTTCGGACAGCGTCAAAATAGTTGACCTCGCTACCCTTCTGAGCGCCTGGGTGAAGGCGTATTAACCTTATCACCACTGAGCCAGAGAAATCTGGCTCTTTTTTTTGTACTGAATTGGGCGTTGCGCGGGAACGAGGGAAAACTTAAGCTGACCGCCGCATGAAAAATCAGCTCGATTTTGAAAAGCCGATTTTTGAATTACAAAGCAAGCTGGAAGAACTGAAAAGACATCCAGAGGCCCACTCATTGGGGGTCAGCTTTGAAGAAGAGATCCAAAAAATTGAGGCGAAGATCGCGGAAACGCGCCGGCAGATTTTTTCCAATCTGACGGCCTGGCAGCGGGTGCAATTGGCCCGCCATCCCAAGCGTCCGTTCACCCTGGATTATCTCCAGAGCACCTTCAGCGACTTCAACGAACTCCATGGCGACCGGCTTTTTGCCGAGGATCGGGCCATGGTGGGCGGGTTCGCGCGTTTGGGCGAGCATCGGGTCATGGTCATCGGGACCCAAAAGGGGCGGGACACCAAGGAAAACATTCGCCGCAATTTCGGCTCGGCCCATCCCGAGGGTTACCGCAAGGCGTTGCGCCTGATGCGCATGGCGGAGAAGTTTGGGCTGCCCATCATCACCTTGATCGACACGGCGGGCGCCTATCCGGGAATTGGGGCTGAGGAGCGCCACATCGCCGAGGCCATTGCCGTGAATCTGCGCGAAATGATGTTGTTGGAAGTGCCGACCATCGCGGTGGTGATCGGCGAAGGCGGTTCGGGCGGGGCGCTGGGAATCGGCGTGGCGGATCGCGTTTTGATTTTGGAGAATGCCTACTACTCGGTGATCAGCCCGGAAGGGTGTGCGGCCATCCTCTGGAAAGACCGTGCCGCCGCCAGCAAGGCAGCCGAGGCGTTGAAGATCACCGCCCGTCACCTGCTGGAACTGGGACTGGTGGATGAAGTGGTGCCGGAGCCGTTGGGCGGCGCGCACAACGACCGGAAAGCCACGGGCGACACTTTAAAGACACATCTGCTCGCGCAACTTGAGCAATTGGAGAAGTTGCCCACCGCGGAACGGTTGAAACAACGTTATGCGCGGTTCCGTGCCCACGGCCATTTCACGGAAACGCAAGCGGCGGCGGCCTGAGGGTTGCCGTTCGGTTGAACTTCCCCTCATGAGTTTCTGACCCAAATATTGTCATGACGCTTTACCAGCTGATTTTTCGGCC
>JAQGOT010000203.1 GCA_028293465.1 Pedosphaera sp.
CGACAACGTGGGTAGTGGCATCGGGCCGGGGAATGTAACCTGGGCTCTGCAATGGGATCTGACCATCGCGGCGGGCGGCACGGCGCTGATCAGTAAAGATAAATATCTGGAAATCATCGTGCCAGAACCTTCCACTTTCGCTCTCACCGGTTTGGGTCTCGCCGCCTTCCTGCTGCTGAGGCGCCGCCAGTCAACGTAATCGAAAAGATTTTGCTTTCTCCCTGTAGCCGGGAAACTGGGCGGGTGCTCGCACAATCCCACTGGTGAGGACGCGCCTTGGCGTATGAAGGTCACGCTTCCGCGTGACCGGATCTCGCAGCTTGTACCCCGCATTTGTTTCGTTCTGAATTTCTCCTTCCTGCCTGCTCGGACTTTGGGCTTTGAACTTTCGGGGTGGCCCTTTATAACCAGCGCGTGTCCGCAGGTTTGGAACAACCATTGAACGCCGCCACGCGCTATTGCGCGGTCTTTGGCGATCCGATTCGCCATTCTGCATCCCCAGCGATGCAGAATGCGGGCATCGCCGCGTTAGGGTTGAATTGGCGCTATCTCGCCTTCGAAGTCCATCCCGACAATTTACGCGCCGCCATCCAGGGAGCCAAGGCGATGAAGTTTGTCGGACTCAATCTTACCGTGCCGCACAAATTGCTGGCGGTTGAGATGGTGGATGCTCTTGATGAGTCGGCCCGAACCTGGGGCGCGGTGAACACCATTCGCTTCGAAGCCCGTGACCAGGACGGCATCTGGCAACCGCTCCAAACGTTTGCTGATTCAATCCCCAACGAAATCCGTGCGCAAGGATTCAACACCGACGCTTCGGGCATCACCCGTTCGCTTCGTGAAGATTTGCAAATCGATTTGGCGGGCGCAAAAGTTCTGCTGCTCGGCGCAGGTGGGGCAGGGCGGGTGGCAGCCATGAAACTTGCCACCGAGCAGGTTTCTGAATTGTTTCTGGTCAACCGCACCCCGGCTAAAGCGGAGGCTCTCGCTGTGGAATTGCGCCAGCGCTTTCCGGCCACAAAAGTTTTCGTGAGTTACCCCCCGCATGCGGTTGATCTCGTGCTAAATGCCACCTCGCTCGGGTTGAAACCGGAGGATGGCTCGCCACTGGATGAGACACAATTCTCCCTCACGCAGGCGAGCGCTGTCTATGATATGATTTACCGCCCCGCAGAAACTCCGTTGCTGCGCGCCGCCAAAGCTTCCGGTTGCCGCGTAGCCAATGGCTTGGGCATGTTGCTCTATCAAGGCGCCGAGGCCTTGGAAATTTGGACCGGACGTACCGCCCCGATTGATACAATGCGCGCGGCACTGCTGAAAAACATTTATGGGAATTAAAGGCATTTTCGATACCCACGTTTGGGCCCAGGTGCCGTTTCATTTCTGGTCCGTGACTTTTTTTGTTTTCGGGACCATGATCGGCAGCTTCCTGAACGTCTGCATTCATCGGATGCCGCGTGGGGAAAGCATCGTCTCCCCTCCTTCCCATTGTCCGCATTGCCAGTATTCCATTCCTTGGTTTCTCAACGTGCCGCTGGCTACCTGGCTTTACCTCCGCGGCAAATGCGCCAACTGCCGCGCGCCGATCTCCATCCGCTACTTCCTGGTGGAACTTTTGACGGGTGTCACGTTCCTGGGTTGTTGGCTCGCCTTCGGCCACCAGTCTGCGCTGCTGGCTCTGATCTATTGCCTGTTCCTGGCCGGGTTGATCGTCGCCACCTTCATCGATTTTGAGCACTTCATTATCCCGGACGAAATCACCCTCGGCGGCATCGTGATCGGCGTCATCTGCTCGTTCATCGTCCCGTCATTGCATGGCAAGCTCGCGCCCGCTCCGGCGATGAAGGAAAGTCTTTGGGGCATACTTATGGGTGCCGGTTTGATTTATGGCATCCTCCGCCTGGGCAAGCTCGCGTTCGGCCGGCAAAAACTCGAACTCCCCGCCGCGTGCAGGGTGATCTTTACCGAAACGGCCATTGTTCTGCCCGACCAGGAAATCCTTTATGAAGATTTGTTTTACCGCGACTCTGACACCGTCAAATTGGAAGCAATCCGGGTGGAGCTGAGCGACCGCTGTTACCACAATGTTCCCATCCGCTTGAGCCCGTCCCAACTTAAAATCGGTGACGAAGCCATGAATCCGGAGGACGTCGCTTACCTGGAGGCGACGACCAACAGCATGGTTTTACCGCGCGAAGCCATGGGTTTGGGCGATGTGAAATTCATGGCGGCGATCGGCGCATTCTTGGGCTGGCACGCCGTAATTTTCTCCCTCTTTTTGAGTTCCATCCTGGGTGCCGCCGTCGGGTTGATCTTGATCCGGTTCAAGCAACAGTCCTTGCAGAGTCGTCTGCCCTACGGACCTTACATCGCCCTTGCCGCCGCCATCTGGATCTTCTGGGGGCATCAATGGTGGGCTAAAATCTGGCCCTGACGCGGCTTCCTCCTGGTCACTCCCCGCATTGCGCCCGGTGGCGTAGCGCGTGGTCCACCAACACCAGGGCGGTCATTGCTTCCACCATCGGCACGGCGCGCGGCAACACGCAGGGATCGTGTCTCCCGCGGCCCTTGAGCGTGGTATTCCGGAATCCGGTATCCACCGTATCCTGTTCGTGCATGACGGTCGCCACCGGTTTGAATGCGACTCGGAAATAGATGGATTCACCATTGGAAATGCCGCCTTGGATGCCGCCGGAACGATTGGTCACGGTCCGGACCTTCCCGCTCTTCATCCGGAAAGCATCATTGTGCTCCATGCCCGTCAGCAGGATGCCGCCAAACCCCGAGCCGATATCGAAACCTTTGGAAGCCGGCAAACTCAGCATGGCCTTGCCTAAATCCGCTTCGAGTCGATCGAACACCGGTTCGCCCCAGCCGGGCGGCACGCCGCGCGCCACTCCCTCCACAATCCCGCCGACGCTGTCACCCGCCTTGCGCATCCGCTCAATGAGCCGGATCATTTTTTCCGCCATGGCCGGTTCCGGGCAGCGGACAATGTTGGCTTCGATCTCCTTGGCTTTGACGGTCTCCGGATTCACCTCCGCCACGAGTCGTTGCACCTGCTTGACGTACGCCAGCACCTCCACGCCGAAGCGCTCGCGCAACAGTTTCTTGG
The DNA here is from genome assembly GCA_028293465.1 of Pedosphaera sp. Classification (GTDB taxonomy): domain Bacteria; phylum Verrucomicrobiota; class Verrucomicrobiia; order Limisphaerales; family Pedosphaeraceae; genus JAQGOT01. The sequence continues at coordinate 3,116 of JAQGOT010000203.1, forward strand.
CAATGGCTCCCGCCGCCACGCGGCCGATCGTTTCACGCGCGCTGGTCCGCCCGCCGCCCTGCCAGTTCCGGATGCCGTACTTTGCGGCGTAGGTGTAATCCGCATGCGACGGGCGAAACTTGGTGGCCATTTCTGAATAGGCTTCCGATCGCGCATCCTCGTTCCGGACCCACATCGAAATCGGCGTGCCCAAGGTTTGACCCTCAAAAATTCCGGAGAGAATTTGCACTTTGTCCAATTCCTTGCGCGGCGTGACGATCCTCGATTGGCCGGGACGACGACGGTCCAAATCCGGCTGAATATCCGCTTCGGCCAGCTTGAGCCGGGGCGGACAACCATCCACCACCACGCCCACACCACCCCCATGGGACTCCCCCCAGGTGGTGATTCGAAACAATTGACCGAACGAATTTGCCATTAACAGAGAGTGCGTGAAAAATGAAGTCGGGTCAAACAGGGACTGGCTGCAACCCTCGACAACATAAATCACGCCATGTGCAACTTTCTCAGGGTCATCATAAATTACGACTCCATCGAGAGTTATGGAAGCGGGCAAAACGCCCTCGAATCCGGCCAAAATTCCGCGTCCTGTTTTGCAAGGGCTTACGACGAAAAGTTGCACATGGCGTTAAATCAGTTTTGTGCAACCTCGTCGGGTGGGGCGTACCTGCGATCCTTCTTGGTTACGGAGTCCCGCCTTTCAGGCGGCGGAACGCGGGTTGCACCGCAAATCGTTTTTTGAACGGTTTCCCACAATCGACGCTGCGCCGAAAACGACGTGACGCTTCAAGGGAGAGCAGATTGCCAGACTTGGCTATTTCAGGTTTAAAGGGGAAGGGGAGGGCCGTCGGGGGCGACCGTGGGGACATCGGGAAGTTTCAGCCAGCACGCTGAATTGCCCAGTGTGGATGCTTGAGAAGGCCTTTCAGGGGAGGCCTAGGAAACCGCGGTGGAAGTCAGCTCGCTTAACCTTGGTCGCGCTTTACACCGTAATGAAAGCCAGTCTCATCCTCATAGCCGACCGGCACTTCAAATTTGAAGGCGTCGCGCACCTTGGAGATGATCGCCGCAAATGCCAGGATTCCCGGGAACGTTTGGAGCCATGCTTTATTCATGGTTTCTTGAGAGCATCGAGGATGCCAATTAAAATCCCCCTTAAACCCGGGTAGAGAGTGTCCAAAAGTGTCCCATTTTACCGAAACGGTGTCTCGTAATAAGACACCATTACTCGGCAAAGCGTGTCGCGCGCATACCGAACCAGTCCGCGAGGCTCCCAAATTCGCCGAGCGGGAACCATCAAACTCATCTGG
>JAQGOT010000241.1 GCA_028293465.1 Pedosphaera sp.
TGCGGACACGTCTGCTCCGCCCCCAACGCCACCTCCACCTGCACGGCCGGCGCCTGCAACATCGGCACCTGCAACGTTGGATTCTCAAACTGTAATGGCAACTCGGCCGATGGCTGCGAGGTCAGCATTAACTCCGACCCCGCCAACTGTGGCAATTGTGGGACGGTTTGCTCCACCAGCCACATCACCCCGACCTGCAGCAGCGGCGTTTGCAATGGCGCCTGCGCCTCGGGCTTCGCCGACTGCAACGGCAACAAGCAAACTGATGGTTGCGAAACCAGCATTGCCACCAGCGCCAATAACTGCGGCGGTTGCGGCATCCTCTGCTCCTCCAACCACATCGCCACTCCAACTTGCTCGGGCAGCGTCTGCAACGGCGCCTGCACCGCGGGTTTCGCCGATTGCAATGGGAATAAGCAGAGCGATGGTTGCGAGATCAACCTGACCAACGATCATAATAATTGCGGCTCCTGCGGGCACGTCTGCTCAGGCACTCAGAATTGCATCAGCAGCATCTGCCAGTAATTGGCCAGGGCGAATTCAGAGATGTTTACGCGGACACATAATCTTGGTTCCAGGCTGACCAGGTCCGGCTTATCCGGGCTCGCCATGGTGGGGCTGCTGGCTGGATTGCTCGCGCAAACCTCCTCCGCTCAATCGACCATCAACAGTTCCAACCGCTTTGCTTACGGCGCCAACATCGGCTGGGCGGACGCTCGCGCGGATGGCCTGAACGGCGCGGTCATCGGCGAATACGTCTGCAGCGGCTACCTTTATGCCGCCAACGTGGGGTGGATCAAGCTCGGCGGCGGTTTCCCGGCCAACGGCATCCAATACCAGAACAACTCCGCTGCGGATTTCGGCGTCAACCTCGATGCCACCGGCAAACTGCGCGGCTATGCCTGGGGCGCGAACATCGGCTGGGTAAATTTTGAAACGCTGGGCGATCCCAAACTCAATCTTTGGTCCGGCGTTCTAAGCGGCTACATCTACGGCGCGAATGTGGGCTGGATCAGCCTCAGCAACGCCGTGGCGTATGTCCAGACCGACACGCTCCGGCCGGGCCTCGACTCCGATGGGGACGGCATTCCCGATGCCTATGAACTTACCTGGACCGGGAATTTGACCACGATGAACGCCACCAGCGATCAGGACGGTGACGGGGTTTCGGACCTGAACGAATATCTCGCGGGAACCAATCCGATGGATCCAACGGACTATTTGAGGATCACCAATTTCGTCAGCAACAACGACAATTCCTTCTACTCCCTGACCTGGACCAGCACCTCGTTGCGCCATTACAAAATTCAAAAGCGCGCCGACCTCAACCCCCTGACGCCTTGGATCGATTTGACCTTGGGGTTGATTTATCCTGACCCGGGCACGACCACCTCGCGCTCTGCCTCCGACAGTCCCGCAACGCAACGTTTCTTCCGTGTTCAGGCCATCAGGCCTTTGCTTCCCTAAGAGCGCGTGACAAAATTAAGCCGTTCGGCGGATCAAAGTAGTTTAAGAAAGGCAGACCAGGGGGAGGCTGGTTTTCTTAGCCGCTCCAAAGGAAAACCATTGCATCGTGCTGGTGTTTAAATGGCGGGCTGTCCATTATTAGAGAATCAACATGAAGAGGAAGCTGCGCATCAGAGTCGTCATCATGTCCATCGTTCTTCTTGGGGGCGCTGCGCTGCTGCTGTTGCGGACCCCGACCCGTTCGGCGGGTCCCGAGCCAGTTTACAAGGGACGCCCCGTGCGTGATTGGGTGAGCGAGATTTGGGTCGCCGATGAAGCGAGGAACCCGCAGATCAAGGAGGTTGTGGCCATTGGTGCCCCGGCGGTTCCCTATCTGATCAAGCGGCTCGAAGATCCACGTCCCTTTTACGCCCGCAATCCGGTTTATGCGAAGCTGTGGCAATTCACGCCATTCTGGTTGCAGAAACACCTGCCAGACCCGCGGCAGCCTAACGCAGACGCGCGGGATATGGACCAAGCCGCCCTCTTGGCTGTGCTCTCCCGCATGGGTCCGCTGGCCGAGCCAGCCGTCCCCACCCTGATTCGAATTGTGGGCGACAAGAATGCCCAAGGACCAACCCGGGTGATTGCCATGGAGGCCCTTCGGCACATCGGGCCACCCGCGAGAGGTGCGGTGCCAGCCTTGCTTGCGCGCCTCGGGGATAGCCATCTCCGCGAGCGGCGGCGAAACTTGGAATTTTATGGGCCGAAGCACTTTTTCCCCGCCGACAATTGGGACCTGCTTCAGCGCGGACACGCGGCGCTGGCGCTGGCCTGCCTCGACCCTTCGAACACCCGGGCCATGCAACCGATTCGGCTACTCCTGGAAGCCACCAATACCACAGCCCGGGCCTATAGCGCCGTCGCACTGTGGCGGATGGAGGCCGGGCCGGAAAATCAGCGGAGAGTTGAGGCCGCGCTTCAGGACCCCGCTTTGCGCCACATGACGGTGAGTGCGTTGGGGCAGATCGGGAAACCGGCTGCGGGCTTGGCCCCGCTGCTCGCAAAAATGCGCGACGAAACAAACCCGACGAACATGTTCTGGGGATACTTGGACCATGCTCTCAAATCCATGGACTCCACCTCCGCCGACCGGGCCACGTCAAAATAGCCGGAGCAACCCCTCAACGCCGGCCGCAGCCCTTCGAAGCTCGAACTATTCGGACGCGGCATATACCCAAATCGTCATGTGCTATTTGGACAAGTGATCGCCAGATAATACCTGCGCCCAGAGCAAAATCGCGTCAACCACCCCCGCGGACAAAGGCACAAAACCAAAGTTTGTTTTAATTTTGTCACGCGCTCTAAGCGGGAGCACGCGGTTAGGATGGAAAGCGCAAATCTCCCTTGGACTCAAATGCGGCTAAATTCCTTTGACCGCGCTGCCTTAACCAACCTTTGCAATCGCGGCCTTGGTCTCCTGCCGGAATAAATAGACAGCTCCAACGGTGAGCAGCAAAGCGCGAAAGAACGCGAACGAAACCGACTTCATTACCTTCACCAGTTCACTCTCCGAACCCAACCCCAGCAGGCTGAGATCCAGGCAACCGCACGAGATGTCCAGCCCACGCCCCCAGGCCGCGCCGGTGGCCAGCACGAAAATGGAGAACAGAATAATCGCCCAGGTCAGCGCCGCTTGAATCTGGACTTTGGCCAGCAACATCAACCCGCACAACAGTTCCAACCATGGCAGGCACATCGCCGTCCCGCGCAGGAAAAAATCGGGCAGCGGCAACTTATAAGCCAGCAGGCTCCCGTAGAAATCCTGCACATTCGCCAGCTTTGAGATCGACGCCCAGATCAGGAGCAATCCCAGAAACCACCGCAACACCAGCTTGAAATTGATCTCCAGGGTGACCTTCATTTCCCACCACCCGCTTCAGCCTGCGATTGCGCAACGCGATACTCCGCAAAACCACCCGGCATCAGTTTAATGTTGCTGTAGCCATATTGGCTGCCGAGCAGGTCGGCGAGGTTGTGGGCCATCGGGCAACTCGCCGAGCCGCAATAAATGATCAACGGCGTGGTCTTCGGATATTTTGCGGCGAACGCCGTCAATTCGACCACGGGGCTGTTCGCCGGCAACGACACCGCTCCGGGGATATGCTCGGCCTGGAAGTAAGTGCCGACGCGCGCGTCCACGAGCAGATTCTGCGGGCTCTTCAGGAGCGTTTGAACTTCCGGCCAGGCGAGATTCGGAAAGGCGCTCTGAACCATCGACGGCGGAAACGCTGCCTGCGCTGGCACCAACCCCATCGCCACGGTTTGGTTGCCGTAAGCGGTGCCGGGAGTGCGAACATTGCGTGCGCCTTCCAATGTCAGTGAGAGGGTTTCGTTGGCATAACCCGTTCGGGAGTTGGAAGTGGCCGGGGGCGACGCAACCACCACCTTCTCCGGCGGCTTCGCCCCGCGCACCCCCAGCGGACTGGCGTTGTTATACGCCACCCCCAGCAGCAGGGAGGCACCGAGCATGGCCGCCAGCGGCAGTGGCGACCGTTTGAAAATCTGGGACTGAATTTGCGGCATGGTGAAATTCTCAGCTATTCATACCCGGTCACGGCACCGTGGCCAGCATCTTTTTAATCTCACCCTCAAACGCGGCGTAAGGCATCGCTCCGACGATGATTTTACCCGTCACCTTGTCGCCCGTGAGCTTGCCGAGCACAAATGAAGGCGTCCCCGTAATGCCAACCGCCGTGGCGTCAGCCGCGTCCCGGGCCACCTGTCCCGCGAAGGTCTTGGCCTCGACACATTGGCGGAAGGTGGTCATGTCCAGCTTCAGATCCTCCGCCGCCTTGGTAAAATTCGCTGCTGTCAGGTCGGTGCTGATCGCAAAGAGTTTCTCCCGCATCGGCCAATACTTGTCCTGTTGATGGGCGCAGAGGGACGCCTGCGCTGCGGGCTCGGCGTTGGGATGGAAGGTCAGCGGCAGGTTGCGGCTCACCACGCGCAATTTGCCGGTGTCGATATAGTCCTTTTTCAAGTCGGCCATCACCGTGTCATGGAAACGCTTGCAGAAGCCGCATTGGAAATCGGTGAACTCCACCAGCACCAAGGCCGCATTCGTGTTGCCCTCCGAAGGCGCTGTCCCGACGGAAACCGTGGCGATGGTCGGGGCGGCGGGTTGGGGTTGTGGCGCGGGATTCGCCTGCTGCCGATCCAGCTTGGCGCGCAAATCCCGCAGTTCGCGCAAGATCGAGTCCGCCTGCGCGCCGTTCA
>JAQGOT010000262.1 GCA_028293465.1 Pedosphaera sp.
TCGTACGCATGGCTGCGGCAACTGCCGATATAATCGAACAGCCGGGGATTCAGGGGCACGTATTTTAAAACCCGCCGGCTTTTGGGTTTCCGCTTCAACTTCACGGGCGCTTTTGATTGGGATTTCATATAGGCCTCCAGGTTGGAGTTTACTTGCGTGCTTTCTCAAGTTTTCGGATTTCCTGATACCGAAAGCAGTCCACCGAGTGATCGTTGACCATTCCAACGGCCTGCATCATGGCGTAGCCGATGGTGGAGCCGACGAAGTTAAAGCCGCGCGAGCGCAAGTCTTTGCTCAGAGTGTCGGATTCGGCGGTGCGCGCCGGAAGGGGTTGGCCGGTTTGCCATTGGTTGGTGATGGGCTTGCCGCCGACGAATTTCCAGAGGTAAGCGTCAAAGCTGCCGAATTCATTCTGGACAGCGAGGAAGGCCTTGGCGTTTTGGATGGTGGAGGCGATTTTAAGCCGGTTGCGGACGATCCCGGTGTCGGCCAGGAGCTTGTCGATTTTGCCTTGTTGGTAACGCGCGATTTTGACGGTGTCGAAATTGTCGAACACTTTGCGGTAATGCTCGCGCTTCTTGAGGATGGTGTCCCAGCTCAAGCCCGCCTGTGCGCCTTCGAGGATGAGGAATTCGAACAAGGTGCGGTCGTCATGAACGGGTACGCCCCATTCCTGGTCGTGGTAAGGGATCGAGAATTCATTCCTGGCCCAGGCACAGCGCTTTTTCATGAGGGGAAGATTCGAGCAGGAATTGCGTCGGTTGAGAACTGAAAATTTGTGCAAGATTGGAACGGGCGGCAAGATGCCGCCCGAACCGTCAGGCTGGAAGCCTGACCCACGTTGGGCCGCGCGGCATTGAATTTGACTGGCGGGGCCGTCCCAAGGGCGGAGGGTTGATTATCTCACCACGAAAACAGGTGCGTCAAAAAGTGGTTTGCGCCTTAGCACTACGGCAGCGGGAGCTTGCGGGTGTCGGGGCGCGCGTTTACGATGCGGGGATGCGAACGAAATTGAGATGGGCGGCGTTGGTGCTGGCGTTGGTGGTGCTGGCACTTTGGTTTTTCGGCGGGCCTAATCTCGGTTGGACGAAGAACTCCGTGACGCATAAGGAGAAGGATCCGGTGACGGAAATTGAGGTGGATGTTTTTGTGAAGCGCTGGGTGCCAGGTGTGGATTTTCTCGGTGGCGGTCTGGTGGTGGCGGCACTGCTGGCGGGGAGTTCATTCCTTTTTGGGAAGAGCAAGGGAACTAAAGGTTGAGGGGAATACTCGCGCAAAGGCGCAAAGCAAAGGAGAGTCTGGTGGGAGAAGTTGTGTTTGGAAATCATGAAATCAGGAACCAAGCTTGGCCACTGATTGCTTGAGCAAGGCGAAGAAGTGGAAAAGGATTTTTAGCCGCGAAAGGGCGCATAGTCCGCAAAGGCGGACGGTGGCGATGCGCCAGAAGCATCCGCTCATCTGCCATGAGCTCATGATTTACCGCACGCTTTTTGGCGGTATGCCGGGAGGGTCGGATTGCGGCTCGTTGCGGTCAAATAGGGACGCGGCAGCCGGGGAGCTCCGTTACGGCGAACGGACACGGTAAAACCGTTGTGGATCGTTCGTCGTTGGCGGCGTGGTGAACTGGAACAGGCCGGGGCCGGTGTTGGTGGCCGGGCCCACCACGGTCCAGTTGGTCAGCGGCAACGAAATATTCGTAGTGGAGAGCACGGTGAAGGTGGCACCTGGAGTGTTGTTGCTGAATGCAAACTGGAGGACATTGTTGCCCAGCATCATCGCGCCGATCAGGGTCGGGGGTGTGATGGGAGCTGCCTGCGTGACGGGGATGGATTGACCCAGCAAGGTTATATTGGTGGTGCGGCTGGAAGCGCTCGCGTTAGCGGTGAAGGCAAAGCTTACCACGCCATTGGTGATGCCGCTGATGGTCAGCCACGGTTGGTTACTGGTGGGAGTGAACGGGGCGAGCAGATTGGCCGTGGTGGGCAGCACGACCGGCAAAACATCGCTGCCAGCGGCAGCGCTTTCAAATTTGGCCGTGGAATCTACGAAGGCATGGGCCAGTTCTTTGATGGCGTTGGTGGTGTTATAGGAGCTGTCAGCAAAGTAGACGTTACCCGCGCCATCCACCGCCACGCCTTCGGGAAGGATCAATCCCGAGGAGATCAGCGTGGTCACGGTGCTGTTCGCCGCCGTCCACTTGTAGATGGCGTTGTTGTCGGCGTCGGAAATGTAGAGGTTGCCCGCACCATCCACCGCCACGCAAGCGGGTGTGTTCAATCCCACGACCAGTTTGGTCACTGGTGCGGGCGCCGCGACGTAGATTGAACCGGCCTGAGTGATGGTGAGCGTCTGGCCGGCGATGGTGAGGGTGCCGGTACGAGTGGCGCCTGGGTTGGCGTCGTAGCTGAAAATCACATTCGTGCTGCCGGTGCCGCTTTGGTTTGCCGCATCGAGATGCAACCAAACGGCACCAGCCGTGGCCGTCCAGGTGCCTGTCTCGGGTGTGACGGCGAGCACCACGCTATCAATTCCTGCCGTGGGCCCTTCCAGCAGTACGGTGGTGCCTAACGCAACGGTGGTGGCCCGCGCTGGAGTGGCGCTGCAGGTGACCAAGACCAGGGCGAGGAGCGCCCTGTTTTTGGGGTGGGACTGATTTTTTCGGCAACCGCGCGGAACGAGTCAGGGCTGGGGGGCTGTGAGTGGGAGGAGCACGGTCGTCGGAGGCTGGAAGGCAGGAAGGGGTCAGGTTGGGAACGCCCGATCTTTGGTCGCGCCATCCACAGCTATTTATGAGCTGGCTTCGAGGGTGATTACCCGCACGAAGGCTTTAAAATCTGCCTGTGCAACGAAGCCTTCCAAGTGCCCTCCGACGGTTCAGCACGAAACACCGGCGTCGCATGAATGAGAGGGTCCACCAGCACCGATCGCGGGACGGCATCACACACCGCACAAGGCTCCGGATCAGCCTGGCGTAGTTCATCGGCTTCGTACCCAGGAATGCAGTTCCGGAAATGTCTGCAAGTATTCATGGTTTTACGATGACAGCGGAAGGTTACGGTTTGGTGACGGGCGGGTTACAATCAGCGCACATTTGATCCGTCCAACCACGAGTTCCGCTGAGACAATCTAAGATCGCGACTCTCGGACTGACACGATACCCGCTAAATGTGGCGGCCAACCGAGCCGTTTGTAACGGTTGTAACGATCCGTGTAACGGTTTGTAACGGTCAATGTAACGGTTAAAACGTCATTTGGATCAATGTTTACAAGGGTTGTAACGGTGTAACGGTTGTTTACCCCCTAGAGAGAGAGAGAAAGGGTGCTGGTGGGTAAGCCGGTGAGCGGCTGGGTGGGAGGAGCACTGTCGAAAAATGACCAATTCGCGGAGACCAATGGCCAAAGTGTTTAATGCCTAATGACGAAGCGCGAATGACAAAAGAATATCCAAAGCACCACGCCTCAATGGGGAGGGTCGGCGGGTTTCGCCGGTGCGTCGTGGTCGATCAAGGGGAATCTAGGTAAATCCAGGCAAATCCAATCTAGTCCAAGTTAATCAAGGTTTGGCTGGCTCATCATGGCCGCGTCCTAGTCCTGCGGGGGAAACTGTTAAAAACAGTTGGCGGCAGATTGAGGCTCGCGCCCCCCGCGCTAAAGCGACGGGGTTAATGAGAGGGGACTCGGGTGCTCGGCCATGGTGTCGAATCCAGGCAAATCCAAGCTGATCCAAGTTAATCCAAGGTGCGGGCGCAC
>JAQGOT010000266.1 GCA_028293465.1 Pedosphaera sp.
CGTCAGCCGCACAGGCGCCATGGCCTTGAGCTGGTCCATGGACAAGCTTGGGCCCATCTGCCGCACGGTGGAGGATTGCGCCATCGTCTTCAATGTCATCCAAGGCCCCGACGGCATCGACCAGACACTCTACGACGTTCCGTTTAACTATGATGCCAAAACGAAATGGCAGAAGCTCCGCATCGGCTACCTCAAAAATGATTTCGACAACGAAAAAGGCGAGCGCAAGGAAAAGGATGCTGCGGTGTTGGATAAATTGCGTGCGTTGGGCGCGAACCTCGTCCCGATCGAATTCCCAAAGTTCCCCCTCCATGACATCTCCTTTGCTCTTTCTGTGGAAGGTGCGGCGGCCTTCGACGACCTCACGCTGAGCGGACGTGACGATTTGATGAAACGACAAGGCCAGCACACTTGGCCCAACGCGTTCCGCGAAGCCCGCTTCATCCCCGCCGTCGAATACCTCCAGGCCACCCGCATCCGCTACCTCCTCATCCAGGCAACCGCCAAAACCCTGTGTGACATCGATGTCTTCCTCGCCCCCTCGCAATCCGGCGACAGCGGACTCCTCACCAACTTGACCGGCCACCCGTGCGTGGTGGTTCCGAACGGCTTTTCCGCCGCCGGCACCCCCACGAGCATTTGCTTTGTCGGAAATTTATTTCGCGAAGCAGAAATCCTGGAAGTCGCCAAAGCCTATCAAGACGCCACCGATTTTCATCAGAAGCATCCCAGCCTGAACTGATGAAGCGGCCGCTCAGCCTTCAATCAAAAAACGACAACTGATCTTTCTCCGGCCGCCGGAACGACGCCGTGGAAAGGTTCGTCCGGTTATCCGCGATGCCCGCCTTCCGGCAGGCCACGGAAAACAGGGCCTTGATCTGCTCGGCAAAAATCCCTTCGCCCCGCATGCGCGAGCCGAACTCGGCGTTGTTCAGCTTCCCGCCCCGCAACGCGCGGATCCGGTTCAAGACCTTGTCCTTCCGCCCCGGGAAATGTTGGGTCAACCATTGCTCGAACAAGGGCGCGACCGCGTACGGGAGGCGCAACGTCACGTAGCCGGCAAACTGCGCCCCAGCCTCCACCGCCGCCGCGATGATCGCCGGCAACTCATGGTCGGTCAGACCCGGCACGACCGGCGCGACGAGCACGCCGGTTGGAATTCCGGCCTGGGCAAGCTCGCGAATGGCCGCCAAACGGCTGGCCGGTGGGGACGTTCGCGGTTCCATCACCTTCCTCAGGTCTGTATCGAGCGTGGTGACGGAGATAAACACGGCCGCGGCTTGATGGCGGGCCAGGTCAGCCAGCACGTCGATGTCCCGGGTCACAAGGTTGTTCTTGGTAACCACCGCCGCCGGATTGCGAAACTCGGCCAACACTTGCAGGCATTGCCGCGTCAATTTCAACCGGCGTTCCACCGGTTGGTAACAATCAGTGACCCCGCTCAGGGAGATCACCTTCGGCTGCCATTTCGGCGACGACAACTCCGCGCGCAACAGCTCCGCCGCCCGTTCCTTGACCATGATCTTGGTCTCGAAATCCAGCCCCGCTGAGAAGCCCAGAAATTCATGCGTGGGCCGCGCATAACAATAAATACAACCATGCTCGCAACCGCGATACGGATTGACGCTCGCTTCAAACCCGACATCCGGACTGTCGTTGCGGGCGATGATGGTGCTGGTGTTGTCCCGCAGAAATTGCGTATTGGGCGCGGCATCCTCCTCAGGGTTCCAATCCACGTCGCGCTCCAGTTCGATTTTTGCAAACCGGTTGGCGGGATTCCCCGCCGCCCCACGGCTGGGAATTGGCTGCGCATCACTGTTCATCCTGCGAAGATAACCGATCTGGAGAGAAAGTGAATTGCCGACGCGGCAACTTGAAGCTTTATCGAGCCGCCTGGTGACGCCGTTTACGCGCCCGCCTGCCCGGCTGACGCCGCCAACATACGTCCGATGGCGGCGCGAAATTCCGCCAGCGTGAACGGTTTCGAGAGGCAAACCTTGTTGCTGGCTTTCAAGAATTCCTGGGTCTTTTCGTTCACCACGTCACCCGTGATGAAGATCAACCGTTGCGACATTTCGGGATTGGAGGTGCGGAGGCGTTCATACACCTGCTCGCCGTTGAGTCCCGGCATCTTCCAATCGCACAAGGCGAGGTCGTAATGGTATTGCCCTAGGCGGCGCAAAGCGGTCTCGCCATCCCGGGCCACGTCCACCTTGTAACCATTAACCGTCAACGCCTCCTGGATCATCTGCAAAATCGAATCCTCATCGTCAATCACCAGCACGCGCTTGCCCACGCCTTCGAACGCGTTTTGGGGTGCGGCCACCACGGCCTTTTCGGCCTTGGCCGCCGCTTCCTGGGTGATAGGCAAATCGATGATAAACGTGGCACCTTTGCCTGGCTCGCTCTGCGGAGTGATGGAGCCGCCGTGCTCCGTGACGATGCCGTAGCACAGGCTCAACCCCAGCCCGGTCCCTTTGCCCACTTCCTTCGTCGTGAAGAACGGGTTGAATATTTTCTTCAAGTTCTCGGCTGAGATACCCGGACCGTTATCCTGGAACGTGATCCGGACCCGCCCGTCCGCGGCTGACGTGGTGATATCCAAACACCCGCCGCCCGGCTGCGCGTCCATGGCTTGGCGCGCATTATTGATGATGTTCAAAAACACCTGTTGCATCTGGTGGGAATCGATCAAGGTGGCCGGGAGTTGCCGGTCCAGGTGCGTCTTCACCTCGATGTTGCTCGTCCGCATCTGGTATTGGAGAATCTCGACCGCGGACTCCAGGATTTCATTCACGCAAAGCACCTTGCGCTCGGGCGCGTGCCGGCGAGCGAAGCTTAACAAGCTTTGGACAATCTTTTGGCAGCGCTTGGCGCTCTTGAAAATCATGTCCAAAAAGCGACGTTGCGTCTCGGCCAGTTCTCCCTGCTGCAGCAATTCCGAAAAACCCATCACCGACGTCAGCGGATTGTTCAATTCGTGCGCCACCCCGGCCACGAACTCGCCGATGCCGGACAGCTTCTCGCTCTGGATGAGCTGATGCTGCGTGGCCTTGAGCGTCTCCACGGTGCGTTCCAATTCCTCGTGCGACGTCTTGAGGTTCAGGGTCATCGTATTGAAGACCACGGACAACTCGCCGCATTCGTCGCGGGAAAGGACTTCAACGCGCCGTGAAAAATCCCCGCGCCCCACCGCTTCGGCGCTGTCGCGCAACTGGCGCAATGGTTGGGTGATCTTGCGAATGACGAGCCAGACGATGCCCGTGCTCAGCACGATGCCCACGAGGCTGACCGCCAGCAGCATCTGTTTCGTGTCTTTGAACGCGGCCAGGGATTCCTCATAGGAGGAAAGCAGCAGGTAACCAAGCTTGGCATCACCACTCAACGATGGAAACCTCTCGGCTTGGCAAAGAAAATGTTCTCCATCCAGCAACACCTCGTTCTCCGGCCCGTCCTTCAAAGTGCCGCGGTTTGCCTCCAATTCGCTGAACCGGGCCTCCAATTTGGAGTTGAAACGAAATTTTGCGAGGCTGGATGCCGCTACATTATTATCCATCAGGAGCAGCACTTCTCTATGCGTGACCCGTTTGATCTGCTGCACCACGCTTTCGCCAATCTCGACCCCGATGGTCATGGCATGCCCGCCCACCGGAATCGAGACCGCATCGAACAGCCGCCCGTTTACCGCGATGGTATCGACCTTCGGCTGGCCGGCCAACGCCTGGCGCGTGGCGGCGGAGCTGCGGACTTCAAACTCGGAAATATCCAGGTTCGGATCGCGCCTGGCACTTGCAAGACGGTGGCCATCCTCGAGGGTGAAGAGGACCACCTGGGTGTCCTTGTCCTGATCGACAAAATCCTTCAGGGAGCGCTCCAATGTCTTGGCATCCGGGGCGATGGTCTTGGTCACCGCCAGAAACCTGGGCTCATGGGTCACCGTGAAGTAGCGAGCCACCAAATTTTCAGCCCGGATCTCCTGGGTGTTCTTGAAGACGTTGTTGGCGGTTTCCAATTGCCGGGCTGCCTCCGCACGCAATTGCCCGGTGGTTCGGAGATTCACCAACCACATCATTGCCCCCACGAGCAACACCATGATCGCGATTACCGGCACCAGCACCTTGGCTTGAAAACTAAAACGGGCCTTGAAGGAGGGGATGCTCATGTGGCCTTAATACTTGGGCAAATTGAGAATCCCGAGTATGAAATCCACCTTCACCTCGCCCGTTTCCGGCACGGTGACCTCCTTGACCAGACTCGGCAACCGTTCGTGCCAGGCTTTGAGCCTGTAGTTGCCCGGCGGAACGTTCGCGATGGCGTAGCCACCCTTCGCATCCGTGGCGGCGAAAAAGGGGTTTTCCAGCACCAGCACCACACAACTCATGGTGGAATGGAT
>JAQGOT010000307.1 GCA_028293465.1 Pedosphaera sp.
AGGCGTGGATTCACAACAAACTGGCTGCCAATGCTCACCAATTCACCCTGCCGGGTTGTATGCGCGATGAGGAGCGCCTCGAACACCGGCACACCATCCACCGATTGTTCCCAGACAACAGTTGTCATGCCGTTGTGCTGGGTGGTGAACTCACGATTGACACGCGCCTGGGATTCGTCCAGCGCCTCGGCGCCGTATCCAAAAAGCCCGCTGTGTTCGCGGAGGAAGGCCTTGGCGATGCGGTGCGGATCATCTGCGGGGATGGCCGTCAGTGCCGCCGCTGAGACACCCCGGCCAAGTCCCGCCGGGCCGGTCAGAAAGCCGTCCAAGCTGCTAATCTGCTTCGGAGCCCTGGTGACCGGCTCAAAATCCACCTTCACGTTTGGAACGAGCAAGCGAAGGCCGCTCAGCGCGGCCGATCGATCGGCTGACAAGGTTGATTCCTCGATCGCTTGCTGGTTGCGAGCATCCAAATTTGGCAAGGGAGGTTTGGCCGGTGGAAGAAAGGCGAATGTTCGACCGGCAAGCAGTGCAAAAGCAATGAGTGCCACCAATTGACGTCTAGGTTTCATAAAAGGCTCCTTGTCGCATCTATTTCTCAGGAGCCTGTCACGAATCATTATCAACCACAAGAATAAACTAATCTCGCAAGTGCGCATCCGTACACTGCCCTACTAAATCAGCCATAGTTTGGTCCTAATCTTTGTTGTGGCGTGCCTTCTCCAAAGCACCGGGGTGGCGAAACCGGGTGCGGTCCAAATTGGCCAGGGTGTTTGAAGCGGCACTGGCTCTGCCTACAAGCCGGCTCCACCGCCCCGCTGCAAGCCTCCGCCCGGCATGCCTGAAGTCCATCGGGTCTTCCTTCTCAGCATTCAGATCCCTCTACTAAACGAGTTCGATGATCTTTGAGCAGGCTTGGATCGATTCGAGGTGCGGGGTGTGAGTTTCGAAGGCTACGGCTTTCGCAGGTTATACGTTTCCACAAGACAGATTATGGCGTCACCGCCGTCAGCGTCCGATTCCTGAATGCCGGCCGGAGAACGCCCGTAAACATGCGTGAAAACCCTGGTTGTTGTGAAATCTCTTGAGAGGATAATGGTCGGGACGGTGAGATTTGAACTCACGACCTTCTGAACCCCATTCAGACGCGCTACCAAGCTACGCTACGTCCCGAACCATTCCGCCCGGCGGTTAAACCAAGCAAGACGAAGATACTATGCCCTTGAAATTTGATTTCAACAACTTTTCGTCAAATTCACACACCCAAACCGCGCTCAGGCTTCGACCTTCTTCCGGGCCAGGGTGTGGGTGGCATGACCGTAAAATACTTCCGCAGCTTCCATCAGCGTCTCGGAGAGGGTCGGGTGCGCGTGGACGGCCAAAGCCAGGTCCTTGGCGGTCGCGCCCATTTCGACGGCCAAGACGCCTTCGGCAATCAATTCCCCTGCTCCGTGCCCGACGATGCCCACGCCGAGAATGCGCTCGGTTTTAGGATCAATAATCAGCTTGGTCATGCCGTCGGTGCGATCCAAGGTTAATGCCCTTCCGGAAGCGCCCCACGGGAACTTGGCCACCTCCACCTCGACACCTTGTTCTTTGGCTTCGGCCTCGGTCAAACCGCACCAGGCCACTTCGGGGTCGGTGAAAACGACGGCGGGGATCACAAATTTTTCCAACCCTTCGGATTCCCCGGTAATAACCTCGATCGCCCGACGGGCTTCACGCGAGGCTTTGTGAGCCAGCAATATACCGCCCGCGATGTCACCAATGGCGTAAATGGACCCGTCCTCGGTTTGCTGGTGTTGGTTCACCTTGATGAAACCTTTTTCGTCGCGGGTGACCTTGGTGTTTTCCAAGCCCATGTCGTCTGCGCTGGGGACGCGGCCAACCGCCACGAGCACGCGATCGTAAAATTCTTCCTTTTTCTGGCCTTCGAACTCAACTTCGACTTTTATCTGTTTGCCGCTGGTGGCCATTTTCAGGACTTTGGATTTCAGGCGTATTTCCTTAAAGGCCTTCTTGGCATAAGCCATGACTGGCCGCGCTAGATCCGGATCGGCGCCCAACAAAATGGAATCGAGCGCCTCCACCATCACCACTTTGCTGCCCAGCGTGGCATAGACGGTTCCCAACTCCATGCCGATGTAGCCCCCGCCGACCACCAGGAGATTTTCCGGGATATCTTCGACGTCGAGCGCCTCCGTGGAGGTCATGACGCGCGGGTTGCCCAGATCGAATGCCTTCGGCATGGCCGCTTTTGAGCCAGTCGCGATGATGGCCTGCTCGTAGTTAATGAACTGTTGGCCCCATTCGGTCTCGACGCGCAAGGTCTGCGAGCCTTCGAAATAACCGCGCCCATGGATCACCTGCACGCCGCGCTTCTGCGCCAGCATCGTGATGCCGCCGGAAAGTTTTTGGATGACGGAATCTTTCCACGCCCTCAATTGCGCCGGGTTGACCTTGGGTGGCTCAAACGTGATGCCGCGATGAGCGGATTCGCGGGCGGCGGTGATGGTATGGGCCGCATTCAACAAGGCTTTGGAAGGAATGCACCCGCGGTTCAGGCAAACGCCGCCGAGCTGCTTGTCGCGCTCAATCAGGATCACTTTCTTGCCCAGGTCGGCC
>JAQGOT010000344.1 GCA_028293465.1 Pedosphaera sp.
ATCCAGGAGGCGATCACCGTGGTGGGCAAGCATATGTTCGGGGAGGAGTTTGAGGTGGAGCGGCCGATCAGCGAACTGACGGAGGAGGAAAAGCAGGCCAAGTGGAAGAAACAGGCCGAGGATGAGCAGAAGTACAAGGAAAAGATCTATGCCGAGCAGGCGGCGCGCAATGCGCTGGCCCTGGAGGAGCTGCGCCAGCGCAAGGCGGCGGGCCTGCCGCCGCCACCCAACTTGAATGGGGAGTGGCCGCGGGGGCTGTGAAACAGGTTGATGGTTGATGGTTGAGATTCCAATGCCCAGGGTGCTGGCGCACGGCCACCTTGGGGGAAATGCGGAGTGCGGATTGGGGGACCTGGCGGCGTGGGCTTAATGTCCAATGGCCAAGGCCCAAGCTCCAGAGAATGTCCAATGTGTTAGCACACGGCCAGTGGGGGGCATTGCGGATTTTTGGCCACTGATGGCACGGATCACACAGTTGGTTCGAACCGTTTCTGGCGGAGCGCGGGCTCGGCTCGTCCCGGGTGCGGGGGAAGCAGTTGACCAAGGCGGGCGAGGATTGGATTTGAAATTTCAGATTTGATAGCGGGAAAAGCAAGGGCGGGTGTTGCGGGCTGGTGGGGTTTGTTGCAGGTGTGTTGCGATAATGTTAGGGGTCGGAGGCCGGTTTAGATCAATGTTTATGCGGGTTGTTACACTGTTACGGGTGTACCCCCTGAGGATATATATATGGGTGCTGGCGCGGGCAATTTGGGGACTGGGATAAAGCGGATGGGATTGATGGGAGCTATGGGACGTATGGGGATGAACACGGAAGCGCCGCGCGCAACGGCAAGCCGGTTGGGCGGGCTGCTTGCGCCTGGTTCACGCGTATGGGAGGAAGCGGACTAAATCCAGGCAAATCCAGGCTGGTGATGGAATGATTTTCAGATTTTTAGATTTCAAGATTATCAGATTGCGGGATTCGGGAAGGGAGATCGTTTCTCTACAGCCCGCAGGCTCGGGGGCTGCCGCACGGGCGCTGGGTGGAATCAAGGCTAATCCAAGTTAATCCAGGTTCTTTGACAAGTTGCAAATCAGAATGGAGATCACGGATCCCGAACCGCGAGGTGTTGGGGCAGGTCCCGCGTGCGGAAGCAGGTGTACGGAGGGGGAAGAGTTTGAGTCTCGTGACCTCGCCTCCTACAAGGGGCGCGGCGGGTCCAGGCTAATCCAAGTTAATCCAGGCTATCCGAGTGCGAATTTGGGAATGGCGAGTTCGAGGGGTTCGGATTTGTCCTCGAAATCTGGGTTTGCTGATGTTGCTGCGCCGGGGATCCCGCACGCGGGACACTCCGGGGGTTGGCGCGGTCGCGGTGAATCCAGGTAAATCCAAGCTAATCCAAGTTGGCCGGGGAAGGATTTGAAATTTCAGGTTTCAGATTATCCGGTGGGGAGGCAAGGTCAGTGGGGTTTGGGGTCGCCCTTGGGCACCGGGTGGTTTGAACTTGCTGCGGCTCATGGAGCCGCGCGCCGCGGGAGGCGGTGAATCGCGGTTAATCCAAGCTGAGGTTATGGCAGGCATTCAGGCAGTCGTGAGCGTGGGGCCGAGCACCAACGGGGTGAGCTTCATTGGCTACCGAATCAATGCACTCAACATGGAGGGATACACAAACCAGGTATTGCAAGTGGCTTTTGCCGGAACGAACGGGCAGACGGGGATCGTCGAATCCTCGACCAACCTGGTCAACTGGGCGCCGGTCGCGACCAACGTGGTGTGGGCGAACAGGCTATTTCAATATTTCATCACCAACAGTCCCGGCCAGCCGATGCGGTTTCTCCGCACGCGGTTGCCGTAACCGACTGGCGGACTTGATTTATGCGACACCGAGGACAGAATATATTTTGGAGGGTGATGGCGGAATTGGCGGGTGGGTTGACTCGAGCCATGGTGGAAGGGGGCCGATTGATTTTAGCGGCTGGTTCGCGTCGCGGTCCGCCTGCTTCTACTGAGTTGCACTCAACGTCGGACTGGATTACAACAGAATGGCCGTGAAAGAAAACGAAGAATCCAACAGCGCGATGCGCAAGTACCACGAGCAGATGCTCAAGCTCGTTGCCAAAGGGTTTTACAACGAGCTGATCAATTACGGCGTGGAGAAGGCCGACGTGCTGAGCGTGGCCGGCCATCTGCTCGACAACGTCATGGTGAAGGGACCCACCAACAAGCTGGTGGACTATTATAACCGGTTGTTCACGATCAAGGACGTGCAAAACGATTGGGCCACAACCAAAAGTCTCACGTTGCAGCAAGTGACCATCGCCCCGATGGATCCGAGCCTGATTCCTCGAATCGCAACCTGGCTCCGGACGCCAGCGATCCGGGAAAGTTTTTATCCCAGGTTTCCTGATTCCGAAGCGGAGTTAGGCCGCTATTTTCTGGCCCCGACGAGGGAATACTGCTCGATCTTTTACCAACAGCAGTTCGCGGGGATCATCGGGGCGGAGAATATCGACACGGAGTCGGCCCGGCTCGAGATGAGGAAGCTCGTCGGCGACCCCGGGATGCACGGGAAAGGGATCGGCAAGCGGGCGACGTTCCTGTTTCTTTACCACGTATTCATGGTGCGGAAGTTCAAGAAAGTTTACCTGCACTCGCTGGACATCAACATTCGCAATCTGAACCTGAACGGGAAATTTGGATTTGAACTGGAGGGAGTGTTTCTGGAAGAGGCGAGGATTCAGGATCGCTGGCGGGATGTGATTCGCATGGCCCTGGCAGCCCCGGTGTGGCTGGAATTATTTTCATGAAGCCAAGGCCGGATCAATCTTACACCGCGATGCCGGTTCACTCAGTTTCCGCCAACGCCAGCAACCGATTGAACTGCGCTTCAGTCAATGAGGTGACCGACAGCCTTGACTGGCGGATTAGCGGGAGGTCCTTGAGGAGGTCATCCCCCTTGATGGCTGCAAGCGAAACCGGGCGGGCCAAGGCCTTGACCGGCGACAAGTCCACGACCGACCAATCCCCCTCTTTGGCGGTGGAGTCGGGATACGATTCCTTGGCGACGCGGGCCAAACCGACAACCTGTTTCTCGCTCACGCTATGATAAAAGAGAACCGGATCGCCTTTCTTCATCGCCCGCAGATTATTGCGGGCTTGAAAGTTGCGGACGCCGGTCCAGACGGCTTTGCCATCCTTGACGAAGGTGGCCCAAGAGTAAGCCTCGGGTTCCTGTTTCACGAGCCAGTAGTTTTTAGCCATAAACAAAAGTGCCTTTGCCGTCAGGAAACTAAGCGAAGGCACGGGATACCGGCAAGCAATCAAACTGAAAATCACGATTTCAGCCCAGCCCAGGCTGTGGCTTACTTTGGTCATGGATTTAGCAACGAACTTGAATAATTTGAGGCAGCGCATCAGCGCGGCTTGCGAACGGGCGGGACGCGACCCGGAAACGGTGACGCTGCAGGCCGTGAGCAAAGGGCAACCCCCGGAGGTCGTCCGGGCGGCCGCGGATCTGGGCCTGACGTTGTTCGGGGAAAACCGGGTGCAGGAGGCGAGAGTGAAGATTGAGCAATCGCCCGGCCGGCTGCACTGGCATATGATCGGACATTTGCAGTCCAACAAATGCCGGGAGGCGGTGCAATTGTTTGAGATGATCCAGAGTGTGGACAGCCTGGCGTTGGCTGAGGAGATTGCGAAGTGGGCGGACAAGCAGGCCAAGACGATGCCGATTTTACTGGAGGTGAACGTGGCGGGTGAAGCGAGCAAGTTCGGTTACTCGCCGGCGAAGCTGCTCGCGGAGTTAAGCCAGATTAATGCGCTGAGAAAAATTGAAATTCACGGCTTGATGACCGTCGCGCCATGGTCACTCGAACCCGAGAAGGTGCGGCATATTTTCCGAGAGTTGCGCGAACTGAAGGAACAGGGCGAACAAATTCTGGGCGCTCCCCTGCCCCATTTGAGCATGGGGATGAGCGGGGATTTCGAAGTGGCGATTGAAGAGGGCGCCACGCTGGTCCGGTTGGGGACGGCCTTGTTTGGCCAACGAGCCCGGGCCAAGCGGCAAACCAGCGAGGTGGGCGAGATCTAACAGGGCACAAACACCCACACATTTTTAGTTTAAATTTTGGCCCTTTACTCGTAAACTAACGTTGTGACAGTAGAGACTTTCAAGCGCGAAATGGAAGAGGCGATCAAGGCTTACGACATGTTCATTGTTTGCATTGATAAGACACCGGATAAGTTTGAAGAATCGTTGGTTTCACTGATGAATAAGGCCATCAAGGCGTATGAGACACGCGGCCCGAATCTGCGGCACGGCATCGCGCTGGACCGGCAAGTGACGATCATTCTGAGCCAGACGGAGGAAGAACGACCGCTATGCGGCATTTATTTCAATCTACATTCGCCCTACCAAAAGCAAGCGGCGGCCAAAGCGACCAGTGCGTCGAAGTGAGGCTGGCTGGGAGTGCGCGGAGTCCCGGAGGTGAACGGCGGGCTGAATTAATCACCCCGAATTTCGTCGCCGACTTGAACCTCGCCGTTGACGACATCCGCAACGGTATTGTCATCCTGTCGCAGGTCGGTGACCTTGACCTCGCCGACCTTCAACCCGTGCCGATAGACATTCAAGCGTTGTTGAGGTGCCGGCATGGTGCCGACGGGAAAGTTAAGCACAACAAAGCGGGCGTTCTCGTGAACCCGCACGACCTTGCCGACCAGCGTGGTTTCGGGGGTAACGATAAACTTTCCGTCTTCGGCAGGTCGGTTGGTCATCCCGGTGCCAATCAAAGAGCCAGTCTGTCCCGGCATGCGCGTGCTCCCCGGGCGGGTGCACCCAGCCAAACCTAACGCCGCGAGAAGCAAGCAAGTCAGCATTCGCATAACAGCAGTAAAATGTCCCGCCCGCCGATGGTCAACTCACAAAATGAATATGCCTCCCAGGACGACACACTCTCCTGATTCTGCAAGCCGCGGAATAGCAACACCGCATTTGACCCTGCCGACACAGCCTGCGGACCACAAAGCTTTTTTCGCACTACGTTTCCGTGATAATGGTGTCGTTATCTTCATAGGCCGGGGCGCAGCAACAAAGCAGCGTCAGCGTATCCGGACCGGTGTTCCACAATTTATGACTTTGCCCCGCCGGGATTGCAATGGCGTCGCCGACTCCGACGGCCCGCATCTCTGTCCCGACGCGGATGCGTCCCACGCCGGCAGTGATGTAGTAAATCTCTTCGGTCCGTGGATGGTAATGTTCCTGGGTGCTGCCGCCGACCGGCACGCGGGCCTCCGCCAGGCTCTGGTTGCGGATCACCGAGTTGCGGTAAGCGAGCAATTCACGAATTTGCGACCCGTCCTTCGTAATGAAGGCCGGCATCTGGTTTAGATTTCGAATGTCCATAATGAAGCTGCTTTCGCTAATTGGGGTTGATCGGCAAAGCTTACTCGGAGACCAACGATCGGGCACCAGCGAGCTTCGCCCATTTCCCCTGCCCCAGAATCACACCCAGGACAATCAGAATCATCGCCAGCCAAAAGATTCCTGTAATCGGTTCGTTGAGACAGACCCAGGCCCAAGCCATGGTGCAGAGGGGAATCAGGTTGTTGAAGAGCAGCACCTGGCTGGTTGGCCAATGCTTCAACGCGGTGTTCCAAAGCGCGTACGCCACCACGCCTCCGGCGATCAGACAATATGTTTGGACCAGAACATAGTCCGTCCGCCAGACCACCCCCCGGATGGCAACTTCCACCAGTGCCAGCGGCAACAAAATCGCGCCCGCGCGCCACATCGTATGGGCACTTACTTCAGCACCCGAGAGCGTTACTCCCAGTGCCCGGCCTTGCCGTCCGTACGTGGTCCAAAGCAAGCTGGCCGCAAGTCCCAGGAATTCCCCGCGCCAACCGCCGATTCCCGACCGCACGGATGGCCAGTTCAGAACGATTACGCCCGTCACCGCCAAACCTGCCGCTGCGTAACGTTGGGCCGAGCGCCAATTTTTGGAAGGCCGTTCCTCCCACAGCAAGGCCCAGACCGGCGAGGCCCCCAAATACAATGCCACATGCGAGGCCGAAGTGTATTTCAATGCCAAATTAAAAACGACAATGTATACCGCCAATGTTAATCCACCCCGGAACCATAAATCACCCGCCACCTGGGCAGACAGAGGAGTGGTCGTCCCAAGCCATTTCGTCCAACGCAAAATTGCCAGCAGAATGAGCCCGGCGGAAAGCAACCGCGTGCTCCCGATCCAGATTGGCGGCCAAGTCTGCACAAGGAATTTTGTACCGGCGTTGCTTCCGCCCCAGAGAAACACCGCGAGAAGCAGCATGCCACAAAGGCTTCCATTCGATTTTTTTGCAAGCACACACCGAGTAAAAGTCGGGACCGCAACTCACGCAACTGCAAATTGATTTGACCTCCTGATAATGAACGCTAAGTTTGCGCCATGGATCATTCGCCTGGCTTTTTAAAGCTTGTTAATGAGGCACGTCCTTCCGTTACGGAAATCACTGTCGCGGAAGCCCGTGAACGGTTGGCGAGAAATCCCAAAGCTGTCCTAATCGACGTGCGAGAGGATTTGGAATGGCAAAAAGGCCATGCCCTGGAGGCCAGGCATCTTGGGAAGGGTGTTCTGGAACGTGACTTGGAGAACATCATTCCCGATCCCAATACGGAGCTCCTGCTCTACTGCGGCGGCGGTTACCGTTCCATCCTGACCGCAGTCAGCGCCCAAAGAATGGGTTACCGGAACGTTTTTTCCATAATCGGCGGCTTCAAGGACATAGTGCAGAAGCAATGGCCGATGAGCAGCGGGACCTGAACAGCAATCGCACGAGCCAGCTGCCTCGTTTCATGCTCCCAGTTCCTTGATTCAAGGTTTGTGAAGCCATTAATGCTGGTGCGAAGCGCAATTATAGAAAGCGTTGTGATCATGACTCGACAGAATCACCGGGCAGAGGGCGATCCCCAGATTCCGCAGTCTAGTTCTCCGCTGATGCAAACCATCGCTTTCGCCCAAGACGGATAAGAGGGGAGGTCCGTAACCGTCGTCGTTCGAGCAGAGGGGTCAACCGGCGGTTTGGAGCAAGGTAGTTTGACCTTCGCCGTCAATTTGAGTAAGGGCTTCCAATTTGCCGTAATCGAGCTTAAGCAAGCGATCAGCCAGATGAAAATACTTGTCGTCATGGGTGATGACCAAGACGGTTTTGCCCCGCGCCTTCAGTTCCGGCAGCAGTTGAGTATAGAATACTCCTTTGAAGTAAGGATCCTGGTCGGAGGCCCATTCATCGAACAGGTAAAAGGGACGGTCCTCGAGATAGGCTGTGAGCAGCGCGAGCCGTTTGCGCTGTCCCTGCGAGACTGATGTGGTGGAAAGCGTGCCGTTCTTGACCGTAACTTTGTGATTGAGATGCAACTGGGTGAGGTAATCGCTTGCTTGCGCGTCCAAATTCGCATTGTTCAGGCCGAGCAGGCTTTCGAACAGGTAGAAGTCAGCAAATACTGCCGAAAATAATTGGCGATAATCGTCCCGGTTTTGGTTCTCGATCCGCTGCCCGTTCAATCGAATTTCGCCTCCTTCTGGAAAGTAAAGTCCGGTAATGATCTTCGCGAGGGTGGATTTTCCGCTACCGTTGCCCCCCACCAAAAAAACCAACTCACCCGGGCTGAAGCTGATGGTGATGGGGCCAAGCACAAAATTGGTATCCTCCCTTTCATGGTGGTACGAATGAACCACTTTGATCAACTCCAGTTTTTGGATGGGCTCCAGCGGTGTCCGCGTGGGGACATAGTCCTCGTTGGGACTCGCGGCGAGGGAGAGTCCCAGCTTTTCCACCCGCTGCAAGGCGACGCTTGACCGTCCAAAGAGGGAAAAACTGCTCATTACGCCTGCCAAGGGTCCCATGAGGTAGAGAATGGTGATAACATAGCCAGTCAACGTAGGCACACTGATCGTCTTCATCGATGGAAGCAAAAAGAGAATTAGGCCAACCAACAAGTAAAACAGCAGATGGCTCCAGTTCTGCGCCACGATGAACCGGCGTTCCGCGGCCACATTATGCTGCGCGAAAGCCTCGGTGGTTTGCTGCACATGCTGAGCCAGGAACACAGCACGCCGGTTTCGATGCAGCTTCAGCTCCTTGATTCCCTCGGTCAGCGCACGGAAATGTCCATACAATATATCCTCCTCTTCACGCGCCTGGTTCAGGGATTGGAAAGCGCTCCGCATAAGCATCCGGTAACTGATTCCCCCGACCACGATAAGAAGTCCCACACCCAGCAGTATCTGCCACGACAGCCAGCCCAGATAAGCTGCGCCGCCCAACAGAATAGCCACATTCACCGTGATGATCGGAAACGCCAGGAGCGCCTGGGTGATGTTGAAAACGTCGTCCGTGAGGGCCACCAGGATGGCGGGACCGCCAATTTCCTCCAATTGCCGCAACGGCACGCCCAGAACTTTGCGGATCAAGTCCCGCCGCAACGCACTCGCAGCGCTCTGCGCATACCGCACAAGAAAGACCTGCGAAACATAGTTGGTGACGAGCTTGCCGATGGTAAGCCCCACAAAGCAGGCGGCCAGGAATTTCAGGGAGGAAGGCGAATGGTTCAAAACGGTGTTGACCACCGCGATCAAGCCGGCATTGCACGCCCCACTCATCAGTGCCGTGAGAGCCGTAAAAATAACCATCCCCCGACAGGTGCGAAAGAAAAACTTTAAAAGCTTCATGCCGATTTCATCGCCTCCTGGGTCGGACCGGCGGTTGTCACCCTCGCAAGACAGGAATTCAATTGCTCGGCCAAGGATTGCACGGCGGGCTCAAGGAAGATGCTTTCATGTGAACCAGGCACCAGGCGGATGTCCACACCATTCCCAACAAGTTTACCCCAGCCAAAATCATCCTCCAGCGAACAAAAAAGCGGCTGCCCGCGGGTTCGAAAGAGTGTGACCCTGCCCGAATATGGACGTGAAACGTGCGCCGCCAAGGTGTTTAGATGCAATTGCCAGAGTCGTAATTCATGCTCCGGAAACTTTGACACATCGATGACTTCCTCCAGATCAACCACCGTCGGATCCGCGGCTCTATTGAAAATCTTTCCCGCCAATTTCCTGCGCCATGCACGCGTCTTTCGGAGAACGAAGGTGCGACGCTCCTGCGCTTCCGTATGTAAAAAGTCATCCAACCAAAAGTAACTATTGATCATGAATTTGAGAGCGAAGCTGGGCTGCCACCATTTCATTTTTTCATAACTGCCGTTGGCAGGCGCACTGTCTAACAGCGCCACCAACGCCACCTCCTCTCCTTGCGCTTGGAGTTGGCGTGCCATTTCATACGCGACATTCCCGCCAAAGCAATAGCCACCCAACTGATAAGGCCCCCGTTTTTGAAACCGGCACACCTGCCGCACATAAAAGGCGCCCATCTCCTCGAGCGAGGTGAATTCCTCGGCGCCGTTGAGCGCCCGTGACTTAATCCCATAGACCGGCTGATCGGTGCCCAGGTGTGCCGAAAGGTTGGCGTATCCCCACAGCACATCCCCACCGGCTCCATGTATGAGAAACAGAGGCGGCTTCGTGCCGTGCGGTTGGATGGCAACCATTGAGGATCTCGCTCCTTGGGATTGTTCGCTCAACGTCGCCGCCAATCGCTCGATGGTCGAGTGCTGGAAAATGGTGACTAGCGGCAGCTTGCGCCCCGTTTGTTTCTCGATTTCAGCAAACAAACGTACTGCCAGAAGCGAGTGTCCGCCACTTTCGAAGAAATTATCTTTAATGCCCACCCGATCTACCCGCAAGAATTCCTCCCAGATCTTACAGAGCATCTCCTCCATCTCCGTGCGCGGCGCAACGTAAGTGCCTTGATCCTCGGCTCGTGTTTGCGACCTCTGCTCGATCTTCTGAAGGATCATCCGGGCATCACTCCCTTCCAAAGCGATGCGGCGACAACGATTTTTCCAGTCCGTGCCTACCGCTTCAGGCTTCGGAATCGCGCGTGCGGGACCCGGGGTTTCTGACTGGTGCGCCTCGACATCGTTTGGATCGAGTTTCAATCCCACCACCAACTCGGCCGGTAGCCGGTAAACATAACCTCCACTTAGACTCTGCCGGTATTGCGCCGCCACACTCTCCAGAAAATTGAACGCGGGCCGATTTTTTGTTGTGGGCAAAAAATGAACATCCAACACTTCCAAGCCGTGTCTCAGCGCTATCCTTCCCAACCGGGCCAGCATCTGATGTTCGACTCCCCGCCCCAACACCCGACAGCTAAGTAAGAAAGAATCGACCACCAGTGCATTTGCGGCGGGTTGCAAAATCATCGCCCCGACCAAGCCGTAATCACCAAAGCGATCACTGACCGAGACGGTGAACACTTCCTGTTTGCCATTTTGCCGGATTGCCTGGAGTTCGCTTTCCGTGCGGCGGCGGGTGGTGAAGTTGAATTGATTCGTGCGTTGTGTCAGTTGCGACGTTCGGGTGAGTTGGCTGTCTGAAAGTGCCTCAATCACAACTTTGAGGTCAAGTCCGGCCAGAAAACTACCTAGGCTGGAGGATTCTGACC